>JBAQHA010000625.1:0-7326 GCA_049288075.1 Oricola sp. | reverse complement strand
GTCGAGGTGCTCAAGACCGAGCGGCCCACCTTACGCTATGCTCCCGCCGTGGTGCGCGTGACAGCAGGCGGAGCGGCGGACGGCTTCGATATCGGAGACGGCATCAAGGGAGTCGTTCGGCTGACGTCGCCGTCCGGGCCCGCCTTTCCGGGCGGCTACGATTTCGCGTTTCACGGCTATTTCAATGGTATTGGCGCCAACGGGTTCTTTCTGGGCAAGCCCGAGAGGGCGGAGATCGCGGATCGCGCCGGGCTTTTCGCGAGGTCCGCGCTCGCAATCGAAAAGCTGCGCCACTCCATAAGCCATGAGATTCGTCGCGCCGTGCCGGGCAGGGAAGGGGCGGTCGCCACGGCGCTGATCACGGGCAGCAAGTCCGGAATTCCGGACGAGGTGACGGAGGCGCTGCGCGTATCCGGCCTAGCGCATATCCTGTCCATTTCCGGCCTGCACATGGCGCTTGTGGCGGCGACCGTCATGGCGACTCTTCGCCTCGGTTTTGCGTTCTTTCCGCTTTGGTCGGCTCGCTACCCGGTGAAGAAATACGCCGCCGCCGGCGCTTTGGCCGCGACCGGGTTCTATCTCTTTCTTGCCGGCGCAGGCGTCGCCACACAGCGTTCCTTCGCCATGCTGGCGATCATGCTGCTGGCGCTTTCTTTCGACCGCGCGGCTGTCACCATGCGCAATCTCGCGCTCGCGGCGCTCGCCGTTCTAGCGATCGCCCCGAACGAGGTTCTGGGGCCGGGTTTCCAGATGTCTTTCGCGGCGACCGCCGCGCTGATCGCGGTCTATGGGAGCTGGCGGGACTGGACACAATACCGTCCGCGGCGGCGCAGGAAACCGGACCGGCATGTCGGGATTCGATCGACGTTGGGGACAGTCGGCCGCTATGTGCTCGGGATCCTCGTGACGTCGTTCGTTGCCGGATTGGCGACCGGCATATTCGCGTCATACCACTTCGGCCGGATCGCGCCTTACGGTCTGATCGCAAACCTCGCGGCAATGCCGGTCGTCTCGATCCTCGTCATGCCGCTCGCAGTGGTGGCGGTGGTGCTTATGCCGTTCGGACTGCACGTCTATCCGTTCAAGGCGATGGCATGGGCGGTCGGGATCGTGATCGATGTCGCGGAAAGCGTCGCCGCCTTGTCACCGGCGGTTCCCACTGGACAGATGCCGGTGGTCGCGTTGCTCGGGCTAACCGCCGGATTGGCGATCCTGTGCCTTTTCTCGTCACGGCTGCGATTGCTGGCGCTGCCAATTCTCCTCGCTTCCGGCTTGCTCTGGCATGGCCAGGCGCCGCCGCTGGCAGTCATCTCCGAAGACGCGCGCCAGTTCGCGGTTCTGTCCCGGGACGGCGATGGGACAGTCCGTTTGCACACCAATCGTGATCGGCCGAATGGCTTCATCCTTGAGCAGTGGTCGGCGGCCTACCGCAGTGGAGAGACCGTAAAGCCCGGCCGATCAAACGTCATGCGCTGCGACGGCGCGATCTGTGTCGCCACGCTCGGGTCCGAAGGCCGATCGCGCCAGGTGACCTACGTGGACGCCGTGCTCGACCGGGACGATCCCAACACGCTGGAAAGCCTCTGCGCCGGCAGCGATCTCGTCATTTTCGCAAAGGCTCCGTCACCGCAGGCATGTCCCGACGAGACGCCGGTTCTCACTGCAAAAATGCTGGCGCTGAACGGTTCGGCGGAGATTCGGTTCGCGGGCAATGGTCTGTCTGTCCGGCAAGCTTCGCCGGGGCCAACGCGACCGTGGCTCAACCACCGTCGCTTCTCGCGCGCCGCGCGCAACCTGGAAGAATGGAAGCCGCGCGCGAGCGCGGATCAGTAGCGGCGGATGAGGCCGACCAGCCGTCCCTGGACGCGGACCCGGTCAGGCCCGAAGATGCGGGTCTCGTAAGCCGGGTTCGCCGCTTCCAGTGCGATCGAGGCGCCTTTGCGGCGGAACCGCTTGAGCGTGGCTTCCTCGTCGTCGACCAGCGCGACGACAATGTCGCCGATCGTGGCCGTGTCGCCCTTCTTGATGATCGCCATGTCGCCATCGAAGATGCCGGCCTCGATCATCGAGTCGCCTTCGACCTCGAGCGCGAAATGCTCGCCGCTGCCAAGCATGTCCGGGGGCAGGGCGAGGGTGCGTGTCTGGTATTCGATGGCGGAAATCGGAACGCCGGCCGCGATCTTGCCCATCACCGGGATCGGTACGACGGCGGTATCGGAATTGTCGGCGGCGCGCGGCGCGGGTTTGGCGACCAACTGCGGCTTTCCTAGACTGCCTTCGATGACGCTCGGCGAGAAACCGCGGCGCTGGCCCGAAGGCGTCATGTTGTCGGGAAGGCGGATAATTTCGAGCGCCCGCGCCCTGTTTGGCAGGCGGCGGATGAAACCGCGTTCCTCGAGTGCCGTGATCAAACGGTGGATACCGGATTTCGATGCAAGATCGAGCGCGTCCTTCATTTCGTCGAAGGACGGTGGCACGCCGGACTCCTTCATTCGCTCATTGATGAACATCAGAAGCTCGAGTTGTTTGCGCGTCAGCATCGGTCCATCCTCGGGAATCAAATATAAACAAACACAGAACGGTCTATATCTGTTCCACATGTGTTCCGCAAGCGCTTAACAATCGCTTAAATATAGGGCGATTTGAGCAATATGACTTCTACGGGATCTCCAACAGCGGCGGCGGGCGCCTTGGGTGGCCGCACGATCAGGACGTCCGACTGGGCGAAGGTGCTGATCATCGACGAATCCTGCAATTCGAACGCGCTCACGTGAAGCCTGCCCGAATTGTCGCGGCGGGCCCTGCCGCGCATGTAGTCTTCACGGCTGTCGTTGGCGTGTATGGGAGCATCAAGCAGCGCGGTCTCGCGCCTCAGAGCGGACTTCCGGCCGCCTAGTTTCTCGATCAAGGGCCCCAGGAACAGGTGAGCACAGACCAGCGCGGAGACGGGATTGCCGGGAAGGCCGAGGATCCGCAGGCCGTCATAGCGGCCGGACATCAGCGGCTTGCCAGGCCGCATGGCAATCTTCCAGAAGCCGAGAGTCATGCCCTTGCCGACAAACACCCGCTGGACAAGGTCATGATCGCCGACGGACGCGCCGCCCAAGGTAACGAGAACATCGCAACCGATCTGCTTCGCCTTGTCGAGTGCTTCGGCGAGTTCCTTCTCGCGGTCGGGCACGATGCCGAGGTCGACGACCGTTGCGCCGGCTTCGCTCGCGATCATGGCGACGCCGAATGTGTTGGATGCGATGATCTGGCCGGGGCCGGGCGTCGATCCGGGGAGCAACAATTCGTCACCGGTCGCAAGGATGGCGACGCTCGGACGGCGAACGACCCTGACGGTGGGATGGTTGGCGGCGGCGGCGAGACAGAGTGCGCCCGCATCGAGGACCGTGCCAGCCTTGAGCACGGTCTCGCCATTGGTGAAATCGAGCCCGGCGGCCCGGATGTTGCGGCCAAGCGGGTCGGACTTGTTGGCGCGCACGAGGTTGTCGCCGACGGCGAAAACGTTTTCCTGTACCGTCACGGTGTCGGCGCCATTCGGCACGACGGCGCCAGTGAAGATACGTACGGCCTCGCCGGGGCCGACGGACCCGGAGAAAGGATGCCCGGCCGCCGACTGTCCGACGACCAGCAGATTGACGGGCACTTTCTTGATGTCGTTGTTGCGGACCGCGTAGCCGTCCATAGCTGAGACTGGCTGGGGTGGCTGGGTGCGGAGCGCCTTGAGGTCCTGGACGAGAACGCGGCCGCCGGCCTCGGTGATTGGCACTGTCTCCCCGCCAAGCCGGTCCGCGTAAAACAACAGGCGCGTGCGTGCTTCGGCGACCGGGATCAGCTTGTCGCTCACGACTGGCTCCGTTTCCATTCGCCGGATTTTCCGCCGGTCTTGGACATCAGGCGAACGGGGCCGATCTCCATTCCCTTGTCGATTGCTTTCGCCATGTCATAAATCGTCAGGCAGGCGACCGAGGCAGCCGTCAGCGCCTCCATCTCGACGCCCGTCTTGCCCGTCAACCGCGCCATCGTTTCCACCCTAAAACCGGGCAGATCCGGATCGGCCTCGATGTTGACGGAGACCTTGGTCAGCAGGAGCGGGTGGCAGAGCGGGATCAGTTCATGCGTCTTCTTCGCGGCCATGATGCCGGCGATGCGCGCCGCGGCGACTACGTCGCCCTTCTTGGCGTTACCGGCGAGGATCGCGTTCAGCGTGTCGCGCGTCATGGTGACGAAGCCCTCGGCGGTCGCCTCGCGAACGGTCTCGTCCTTTGCGCCGACATCGACCATATTGGCGGCGCCGTCCGCACCCAGGTGAGTCAGTCCGGCATTGTCCCTTGTCGGATCCGTCATCTCAGGCCGACTTCCGTCCGGAGCCGGCATCGCCCGTCAACAGCAGTCGCGTCGCGGCTTCAACGTCGGCCTGGCGCATCAGGCTTTCACCGACCAGGAAGGTGGAAATGCCGGATCGAGCAAGGCGCAGGCAGTCGTCATGGGTGAAGACGCCGCTTTCGCCGACCAGCAGGTGGTCGGCGCTCACCATCGCCGCGAGCCGTTCGGATACAGCGAGATCGACCTCGAAGGTGCGCAGGTTGCGATTGTTGACGCCGATGAGCCGCGACCTGAGCTCGAGCGCGCGTTCCATCTCCTCCTCGTCATGAACCTCGATGAGCGCGTCCATGCCCAATTCGAATGCCGTGTCTTCCAACGCGCGGGCCTCGTCGTCTGAGAGAGACGCCATGATGATCAGGATCGCGTCCGCGCCCCAACTGCGCGCCTCGTAGACCTGGTAGGGCTCGAACATGAAATCCTTGCGCAAGGCGGGCAAGGCGCAGGCGTCGCGCGCCTGAACGAGGAATTCCGGCGCGCCCTGAAAGGATGGTTTGTCGGTCAGCACCGAAAGGCAGGCCGCACCGCCGCGTTCGTAGGCTTTCGCCAGCGCCGGGGGATCGAAATCGGCGCGGATCAGGCCTTTCGACGGGCTCGCTTTCTTGATTTCGGCAATCAGACCGAATGTGCCCGCGTCCTTGCGGGCCTGCAGCGCCGACAGGAAGCCGCGCGGCGCGGACATGTCCACGAGCCTCACCTTGAGATCGGCCAGCGGCACGGCCGCTTTCGCGGCGACGATCTCCTCGCGCTTGTATGCTTCTATCTTCTTCAGAATATCGGCCATGTGCGTCCGCGAATTATTCCGCTTCCCCGCGCGAAAGCCGGGCAGCCCGGTCGACGACGGCTTTCGCCTTGCCGCTGTCGATCGAGTCCGCCGATTTCGCAATTCCCTCGTCCAGGTCGGAGGCAAGTCCCGCAATCAAGAGACCGGCCGCCGCGTTGAGCACCGCGATGTCCCGGTAGGCGTTACGGGCGCCGTCGAGCACCTCGCGCAATGCCGCCGCGTTGGCCTTCGGATCGCCGCCCTTCAATTCGTCCAGTCCGGCCCGCCGCAAGCCGACCTCTTCCGGCGTCAGCGTAAATGTGGTGACGGCGCCGTCCTTGAGTTCGGCGATCTTCGTCTCGCCGGCCGTGGTGAGTTCGTCGAGGCCGTCGCCATGAACAACCCAGGCGCGTTCCGACCCGAGCGCCTTGAGTACATGGGCAAGCGGTTCGACCCATTCGGGCGCGAAAACACCCACGACCTGTCGCTTCACGCCGGCCGGGTTCGACAGCGGTCCGAGGAGATTGAAGATCGTGCGGGTGCCAAGCTCCACGCGGCTCGGGCCGACATGGCGCATGGCGGCGTGATGCATCGGGGCGAACATGAAACCGAGTCCGCCTTGACGTATCGCCCGCCCGATCGTTTCCGCGGACGCCTCGAGGTCGAACCCGAGTTCCGCCAGGGCTTCCGCCGATCCGGACTTGGAAGACAGCGAGCGGTTGCCGTGCTTGGCGATCGTCGCGCCGGCGCCGCAAGCGACGAAAGCCGCGCAGGTCGAAACGTTATAGCTCCCGGAATTGTCCCCGCCGGTGCCGACGATGTCGATCGCATCTTCCGGGGCCGACACGCGCGTCATCTTCTCGCGCATGACTGTGACGGCTCCGGTAATCTCGTCGATGGTCTCGCCGCGCACGCGAAGTGCCATCAGGAAGCCACCGATCTGGGACGGGGTGGCATTACCCGACATCATGACGTCGAATGCCGCGCGCGCTTCCTCTCTCGTCAGCGCCTGTCCGGCTGCGGCTTTCGCGATGGAGGGTTTCAGATCGTCCATGTGAACCTGGTTATTGCGCGCTCAAGGCGCGCTGCATTGCGCTCTGGTTCACCTGAACCGGATAGATCGTTTGCAGCTTGGCGACCATCTGGTCAAGCAGGTCGTCCGACAGGCTCCCGCGCACGCCGTCGCGGACGCCCTGTGCGAGATTGTCGACGCCACCGACGGCTTCGGTTACGGCGGTGACCTTGAAGACCTGATATGCGTTGCCGCTGGGCGCGGGAGACGTGCCGCCATGGTCGGGTCCGCCGTCGAAAATCTCGGCAATACCGGCCGAACCGAGGTCGGCATCGTTGCCGCCGCGCTGCAGGCCGTATTTGTTCTGCACGGTCAGCCCTTCCGCCTCGGCGATCGCCGCAAGCGTCTCGCCGCCCGCCACGCGACCCGCCAGAGCATTCGCCTTCTCGGCGATGCGGCGTTCGGTTTCGTCGGCGATCCAGTCGGCGGTGACGTTTTCGCGAACCTCGTCGAATTGCCGGTCGCGCCCAGGCGTAATGTCGGCGACCTCGAACCAGATGAATCCGGTCCTGGCCGCGTTGATTGGCGCGTTCTCGACCCCCACTTCCGCTTCGAATGCGGCGGCGATCATGTCCTTTTGCTCCGGAACGCTCTCGACGGCCTTGCCCGTCGGATCGAGACCTTCGGCATTGACCGATTCTATCGTCTGCATCGTCAACTTCTGGCGGGAGGCGGCCTCCTGCATGGTTTCGCCGGCGGCGCGCGAGTCCTCGTAGGCGTCATGAATGTCGAGCAGCGAGTCGTTGGCGGCCGCAAGCGCCAGTTCCTTGCGAATCTGGTCGCGGACTTCGTCGAGCGGCTGAACCGATTCCGGATTGATCGCGGTGACGCGAAGGATCACCGGACCGAAGGCGCCGGCGACGACGTTCGATACATCTCCGGGATTGGCCAGGGCGAAGGCCGCGTCGGCGATCGCAGGATCGGGCAGGGCGGTCTTCTCGAACGTTCCAATCCGCACGTCGTCGATGGTCTTGCCGGCGTCGCTGACCGCGTCCTCGAAGGTCTGGCCGGCGAGAATACGCTCATGCGCGGCGGCGGCGGTCGCCTCGTCGGGGAAAACGAGTTGCTCGATGGCGCGCGTTTCGGGCTTTGCGTAGTTCGA
>JBAQHA010000624.1:0-5174 GCA_049288075.1 Oricola sp. | reverse complement strand
GCGCTCGGCGGCGTCGCCGCCAGGCCGTGGCGCGCCCGGAGCGCCGAGGCCCTGCTTCAGGGGGCCGTGCCGGACGCTGAAACCTTCGCCAGGGCGGCGGAAGCCGCATTGGCGGACGCCACCCCGTCCGGCGACAACGCATACAAGATCGAGCTCGCGAAGCGCGTCGTGACGCGCGCCTTCCTCCTCGCCGCAGCCGGCACGCCCGAGCGCGTGCCCGCCCTGCCGGCATCCGTCTTCACTCCCGACACCGGAGTCCACTCCCATGCCTGATCCCGTTCCCTTCACCGGCGCGCATGTCCGTCTCGGTTCGTCGAGCGGCCAGCCGCTGTCGCGCCGCGACGGCTTTCTCAAGGTCACCGGCGGCGCGACCTATGCCGCCGACAACAATCCCGCCGGCCTGCTGCACGCCGTGATGGCGGTCAGCGCGATCGCACGCGGCCGGGTCGCCTCGCTCGACGTGGCGGCGGCCAAGGCCCATCCCGGCGTCGTCGAGGTGATCACGCCCGCCAACCGGCCGCCGCTGGCGCTCGATCCGGACACCAAACACGGCTTTTTCTCCTTCCGCTTCGACGCGCTGCAGAACGACCGGGTGCGTTACGCCAAGCAACCGATCGCGCTCGTCGTCGCGGAGACGCTGGAAGCGGCAACCGAGGGCGCGCGGCTTCTCGCCCCGACCTACGAGGTTGAGCCGGCGCGGATCGGCCTTGCCAATGGCGAGCTTTTCGACCCGCCGTCGGTCGGCGTCGGCGGCCAGCCGAGTTTCGACAAGGGCGACATCGACGCCGGCCTCGCCGCTGCGGAGCACCTGATCGACACCGAATACGAAACGCCGGCGCAGTATCACAACGCCATGGAGCCGCATGCGATGGTGGCGCAATGGGACGGCGACAGGCTGACGATCGACACGCCCAACCAGGCCATAGTGATGTCGCGGGCGGCGTTCGCCGGGTATTTCGGCATTCCGGCCGAGAACGTCTTCCTGCGCAGCCCGTTCCTCGGCGGCGGCTTCGGCTCGAAGGCGATCATGAACGGCCCTTACATCCTGGCTATTCTCGCCGCGCGGATGCTTCAGCGGCCGGTCAAGCTGGCGCTGCCGCGCGACCAGATGTACGGCCCGGTGGGCCATCGCGGGGCGACGCGGCAGCATCTGCGGCTCGGCGTCGACGGCGATGGTCGGCTAACCGCGCTGGCGCATCATTGCGTGTCGACGACCAGCAGCTTCGACGACTTCATCGAACCGGCGGCGAACGCCTCGCACAACCTCTATGCCAGCCCCGCGATCTCGACGCGGCACGGCGCGGTTCGCGTCGACACCGGAACGCCCGGCCCGATGCGGGCGCCCGGCGAAGCCTCCGGCTCGGCCGCTCTCGAATGCGCGATCGACGAAGCGGCGGCGGCCTCCGGGATCGATCCGCTCGAAATGCGGCTGCGCAACTATGCCGAAACCGACCCGGCGACGGGCCGTCCGTTCTCGTCCAAGGCCTTGCGGGAATGCTATGCGCGGGGAGCCGAAGCTTTCGGCTGGGCCGGACGTCCGCTCGCCCCCCGGCAGATGCGCGACGATGCCGGCAACCTGGTCGGCTGGGGCATGGGCAGCGCCCTGTTCCCCGCGCCGATGTTCCAGGCCGAAGCCCGCGCGACGCTGCGCGACGACGGCACGGCGCTGGTGGAGACCGCCGGCGTCGACATGGGCCAGGGCGCATGGACGGCGCTGGCTCAGATCGCGGCCGACTCGCTCGGCCTCGATATCGACAGGATCGAATTCCGCTCGGGCTCGTCGGACCTGCCCGACGGCGGCGTCGCCGGCGGGTCGGGGCACACCGCCCCGGCCGGCAGCGCGCTGCACGACGCGGGCACGAACGCAATCGCGAAACTGGCCGAAGTCGCCACCAACGACCCGGCTTCGCCGCTGTTCGGCGCGGGAAATGCCGGCGTCGAGGCACGAGACGGCCGGCTCTACCATCGCGAGGACGAGACGCGCTCGGAAGGCTATTCCGACATCATGGCGCGCGCCGGGATTGCGCGCCTCGAGGCGAGCGGACAGGGCGGCCGAAACCCGGCGGACGCCGAGGCCCGCGCGATGTTCTCGCACGGCGCGGTCTTCGCCGAGGTCAGGGTCGATCCGGATCTGGGCCAGGTGAAGGTGTCGCGGATGGTCGGCGCTTTCGCGGCCGGGCGGATCATCAATCCGAAGCTGGCGCGCAGCCAGATCCATGGCGGGATGATCTGGGGACTATCGTTCGCGCTGCACGAAGAGGCGGTGCACGACCTGCGCTCGGGCCGGCCGATGAACGCGGATCTGGCGGGCTATCACGTCCCCGTCCATGCCGACATTCCGGCGATGGAGGCGCTGCTGATCCACGAGGACGATCCCTACGTCAATCCGCTCGGCGTCAAGGGCGTCGGCGAGATTGGCATCACGGGAACGGTCGGCGCGATCGCCAACGCGATCTGGCATGCGACCGGCACCCGGGTGCGCCGGTTCCCGATCCGGATCGAGGACCTGATCGGCTAACGCCGAAGACCAGGCGGACCGGCCGGCGAGCACCGCCGGCCGGTTCGCGCTAGCAGACCTGGACGCTGCATTCCTTGATGGTGAAGGCGTCGGCCGGCTCGACCAGCGACGCGTCGAACTGGCGGCCGTCGCGGCACTGGGCGCGCGCCTCGAAGGTCCTGCGGCCGCCGAGCGCGCCTTCCTTGATGTTGAGATAGTATTCGACCGCGCAGTCCTGATCGACGGCCAGTTGGCTGGACAGGGCGTCCAGCCAGGCCGGGTCCGACGACTGCGCCGAAACTGCGCCCGCCGAAAAGCCAAGCACCGCACCGACCATCGCTATCCTGGCGAAACGAATCATACCGATCTCCCTGTTTCCTGACCGACACCAGCTAACCACGTGCGGCGCCGGGCGAATTGAGCTGCATCAATCGACGGCATTTGCGTCGGCAATGCGGCCGGCCGGCGGAACCGGCGGGCGCGGACGGCGTGTCCGTCCGCGCCCGCGTGTCATGCCTTGGCCAGCGCCTGGTCGATGTCGGCGATGATGTCGTCGACGCTCTCGATGCCGATCGATAGGCGCACGACGTCGTTGCCGGCGCCGGCGGCGGCGCGCTGCTCGTCGGTGAGCTGGCGGTGGGTGGTCGACGCCGGATGGATGACCAGCGTGCGCGTGTCGCCGATATTGGCGAGGTGGGACACCATCTCCAGCGCCTCGACGAACTTGACGCCGGCCTCGTAACCGCCCTTGACGCCGAAGGTGAAGACCGCGCCGGCGCCCTTCGGGCTGTAGCGCTTCTGCAGGGTATGGTTCGGATTGTCCTCTAGGCCGGAATATTCCACCCAGGCCACTTTCGAATGGCTTTTCAGGTGTTTGGCGACGGCAAGCGCGTTGTCGCAATGGCGCTGCATGCGCAGCCCGAGCGTCTCGATTCCGGTCAGGATGAGGAAGGCGTTCATCGGCGCGATGGCGGGGCCGAGGTCGCGCAGGCCGAGCACGCGGCAGGCGATCGCGAAGGCGAAATTGCCGAAGGTCTCGTGCAGGACGATGTCGCCATATTCCGGCCGCGGCTTCGACAGCATCGGGTACTTGTCGGTGGCCGACCAGTCGAAGGTGCCGCCGTCGACGATGACGCCGCCCATCGAGTTGCCGTGGCCGCCGAGGAACTTGGTCAGCGAATGGATGACGATATCGGCGCCGAATTCGATCGGGCGCAGCAGGTAGGGCGAAGCCATGGTGTTGTCGACGATCAGCGGAATGCCGGCATCGCGCGCGACCTTCGCCACCGCCTCGATGTCGGTGACGTAACCGGCCGGGTTGGCGAAGCTCTCGATGAAGATCGCCTTGGTGCGGTCGTCGATCTGGGCCGCGAAGCTCTGCGGATCGGCGGCGTCGGCCCAGCGGACCTGCCAGCCGAAATTCTTGAAGGAATGGCCGAACTGGTTGATCGACCCGCCGTAGAGACGGCGCGCGGCGACGAAATTGTCTCCCGACGTCATCAGCGTGTGCAGCGCGACCAGCTGCGCCGCGTGGCCCGACGCCACGGCGAGCGCCGCCGTGCCGCCCTCGAGCGCGGCGAGCCGTTCCTCGAGGACCGCCTGGGTCGGGTTCATGATGCGGGTGTAGATGTTGCCGAACGCCTTCAGGCCGAACAGCGACGCGGCGTGGTCGGCGTCGTTGAAGACATAGGCCGTAGTCTGATAGATCGGCGTTATGCGGGCGCCGGTGGCCGGGTCCGGCTGGGCGCCGGAATGAATGGCCAATGTATCGAAACCGGGTGTGCGCTGAGACATGCTGCTCTCCTCCATTACTAATTCGGAGCGCTGTTGTGGCGGGGATCGGTCAGGCTGTCAAAGACGATTTTTCCATGAAACGGCCGCCGCCGGAACGGTTTTGCCGTTTGTGGCATGAACAAATCTCCGGTTCTCGGCAGAACCGTTGGAAAGCTTACGCGCGAAGGAACATACTTCAACGATGCGCACATTCCTTGTCCTTCTTGCCATTGCCTTGATCGCCCTCGCTGGGGCGGTTTGGTGTAAATATCGCAGTCAGTTTCCCGATCCTTCCGGCGAGACCGTGCAACTGGACGCTGAAAAGCGGCAAGCGCTGATCCGTCTGCGGGATGAGAAGAAATTCGGGCCGCATGACTACCCGCCGCTCGGATACACCGGCATAGCGACGCCCGAAGAAGGCGTCGTTGCCCGGGCGGCGGTAAACGCAGTCCTGGAATTGATTCTGTCTCGCGAGGACGGCCCGATCCCGGCAGAGTTCGTGGCGGAACTGATCGGACAGGCCAAGAAGAGCGTCCACATGCTCGAAACGGAAGATCGGGATCGGACTACAGGCTACTTAATCGAGATCTGGTACCTGCTCGGATTCAAGGGGGCCACGGGCCGGTTTGCCTACGGATCGGCATTTCCGCTTCCCGACGGTTTCGGAGAACCGTTGCCGCCCGGATGGACATCGCCGACGGAGCCGCGTCCCATCGGTGAATCGGAATAGCGAGACGATGGCTGCGACGGGCGCCGACGCCGTCAGCGCTTGATGCCGAAGCTCTGGAAACCGGGGCGCAGCTCCGGGCGGCGCGACGAGATCACCCGCGAATTGACGCCGTTCCAGCCGATCTCGCGCGACAGGCGGCCGTATTCGATCTTCGGGCAGCGATCCATGACGACC
>JBAQHA010000623.1:0-2353 GCA_049288075.1 Oricola sp. | reverse complement strand
CGGCTTGATGCCGAAGCGGTCGCGCGCGCAGAGCAGGCGCTGCTTGCGCTCGTCCCACAGGGCGAAGGCGAACATGCCGCGCAGGTGATCGAGACAGCCGTCACCGTAGCGGTCGTAGGCGGCCAGGATGGTTTCGGTATCGCTGTGGCTCTTGAAGCTCCAGCCGCGGGACAGGGCCTCGCGCAGTTCCAGGTAGTTGTAGGTCTCACCGTTGTAGGAGATCACGGTACCGTTGTCGGCGGCCATCGGCTGGGCGCCGTGCTCAGTCAGATCGATGATCGACAGCCGGCGATGGGCCATGCCGATGCCGCATCCTGGCGAGATCCACTTGCCGGCCCCATCCGGCCCGCGATGAGCGATCAGCTCGCCCATGACGGTAAGGCGCGACTCGAGCCGCGGAAGCGCCGCGCCCTTCAGGTCAACAATGCCCGCTATTCCACACAAAGCATCCGGGTCCTTTGGCCAGATTTCAGAATTGCCCGATGTGCCGGGCGGCTTACTTCACGAGCCTGCAATACAGGTCAAGGCCGAGATGGCGGCCGAACAGCCGGCAGGCAGTCCGCCGCGGCAAGTACTTTAGAACCGACTCTGCTCCAATATTCTCGGCTGTGATATCACAGCGAGCAAAATCACGCGCCAGGTGCGCCAATTCGGCCCGTGTCACAAATTCTGTCTGCGGCGCACCGCCTCCGGCAGCATTGGCGTCATAGGCTCGGCGCATTCGCTCGTCGGCCTCGTTGTGGCTGACATAGCGCGCCGGGTCCGCCATCTTCCGCCGCAATGTCTTCAACGGACCGAGGGCCCACTGCCGATAGGACGCCGCATGGTAAACCATGACGGTAGCGCCGCCACCGGCCTTGAGCAGGCGATGAACCTCGCGCAGAGCCCGATCCAGAGCGCCGGTGTGATGCAGGGAACCGATCGCCACGACATAGTCGAACGAGGCATCGGCGAAAGGTGCCTTGAGGATGCTGCCCCGGAGCGCCTCTCCTTTTGCGTTGCTTTCCCTGAGACGTCGATTGGCCATATCGACCGGGCCTGCGGCGATATCGAGGCCGGAATAGACGGCGCCGCTCTCAGCTATGCGCTGCGCGACGGTACCGTAGCCGAGCCCGATCTCCAGCACCTTCCGGCCGGAGAAGGTCCGGAAGGGAATATGGGTTTCAAGATAGGGGTAGAAATCCATGTACCATGCGTCGAAACGGCGCAAGTTTTCCATGCTGTCATCGGCGATGCCGAGCGATTGCGCCAGCTGCGTTCCGCACAGCTCATCCCAGAAGGTGCTGTTGGCCTCATCGATATTCTTCTGCGCGGCATCGAGGGAGGCCCCTTCGGCCACCTTCTTGCCCTCGTCATTCGTCACCATGCCTATATCTCTAGTCCAGCAGAATCCGGCGCAAATGCGGCTTTACTCGTCTCATTACCTGCCGCCCGAGCCGCAAGATTGGTTGCCCAATAAAACCCGGCAGCATGCTCTCAAGGAAGCGAAACGCTCTGCCTGCCAGAGCCTGCAGCCTCATCGCGAGTTGAAGTCGACGCCTGTGGTGCGCGGCGAGCGTCCTGCTCCTCAGCTCCAATGCCACCACTTCGTCGCCGCCAAGAGCGAGGCTCGGACGCTGGCTGCTCTTACCACATTCCTCCAAGACAACCCGATCGAAGTGTCGAATAAAGGCGGCGAAGGTCCATTCTCCGGAACAGGCAACCTCTTCATAAGCCTGATCTATGATGCGGCCTGCGCGTTTCGAGTCACGCAGCACCGCGACCACCTCTTCCATGTTGGAGTGGTCGCGCTTCAAGGGGACATAATGCCGGTTGGCGCTAAGCGCGCCGGAGTATTCCCCCTCATACATGATCATCAAGGTACGCAACGCAGCTGCCTCGAAACAGCGCGGCGAGATGACATGTATAACGATTTCACCATCCCGCTCTTCGAGAAACCGGTCGCGCACTTCCTCGAAGGATGCATTCGGATTCGTGGCCTCAAACTGATCGACTGCCGGGGCAATGTTGCCGGAAAAGTCGATGAAGCTTGCGCCACTTTCAGTCCCAAGCATTGCTTTGGAATTGGCGACGAACTCGACCCACTTCTGACCATAGATACGGTCCTGCTCGGCGGTGGAGATGTCGCACTTGAGCCCATATGACTCCGCATCAGCGGAAAAACGGGCACCAATGATCCACTTTTCCTGGCCGAAGGCCCCACACCAGCCCGGCAGCTTCCGGGCCCTGTATGAAACATCAATTGGTCGGTCCTGATATGCCGGCACCGGAAGCCTTGTCAGCTCCTCGGGCACGAAGCCGGTGAGCGTCTGCTCGAAACGGACATGATCCAGCCAGGGGGCACGGTAGACCT
>JBAQHA010000622.1:0-2137 GCA_049288075.1 Oricola sp. | reverse complement strand
TCAACCGGCTGGTCAATCCGGGCGTGCCGATCCCCGCCACCGCGACCGCGATCCATCATATCGACGATGCCGCCGTGCGCGACGCGCGGGACTTCGCGGACGGTTGGCGCGGATTCGAAACCTACCGGCGCAAGCGTCTCGTCGTCGGCTATTCGCTCGGTTTCGATTTCGCAATTCTCCGCAACGAGGCCGAACGCGCGGGGCTCGACTGGCAGCAGCCGCGCTCGCTGTGCGTGCGCCTGCTCTGTGTGCTGGCCAATCCACGTCTTCCCGATTATTCGCTCGACGCGATCGCCGACTGGCTCGCCGTCGCGACAGCCGACCGTCACGACGCGGTCGGCGATGCGCGCATTGCGGCGGCCGTCTTCATCGCGCTGACGCCGAAACTCGCGGAACGCGGCATCCGCACGCTCGCCGAAGCCGAATCGGCGTGCGGCCAGCTCGACCAGGTCCTCAACGAGCACGCCCGCTCCGGCTGGTCGGAGCCATTCAGCCGCAAGGCCGCCAGCAACCGCTACAGTTCGTTGCGGGTCGGCGATCCCTTCGCCTTCCGGCACCGGGTCCGCGACGCGATGACGGCGACGCCGGTCGTCGCGCGGATGGACGCGAGCGCGGCGGAGGCGATATCGATCATGGCCGCCCGGCAGATCAGTTCCCTGTTCCTGCATGAGACGGCGGCGGCCGGCGCGCCGGTCGGGGACTATGCGATCGTGACCGAGCGCGACGTGTTGCGCGCCATCGCCGGGCGCGGCGCGGCGCTGCTCACGGAGCAGGCTTCCGCCATCGCCACGAAGCCGCTGATCGCCGTGCCGGAGGAGGATTTCGTCTTCCGCGCGATTTCCACGATGCGCCGCCGCAGGATCCGGCATCTGGCGGTCACCGACGCGGAGGGCCGGCTTGCCGGCGTGGTATCCTCGCGCGATTTCCTGAGGCTGCGCGTCAGCGCCGCCGCCGACATGCATTTCTGGATCGAGACGGCCGAAGATTCGGCGGCGCTCGCCAACGCGTGGTCGAAACTCCCGGGCGTCGCGACTTCGCTACTCGAGCAGGACCTCGACGCGCGGCACATCACCGAGATCATTTCCGGCGAACTATGCGCGATCACGGCGCGGGCGAGCGAACTGGCGCTGGAGAGGATGAAGGCCGACGGCCATGGCGATGCGCCCTGCCGCCATGCCGTTCTCGTGCTCGGTTCGGCCGGACGCGGCGAAAGCCTGCTCGCCGCCGACCAGGACAATGCAATCGTCTACGAGACCGGCGATCCGGACAGCGAGGCGGATCACTGGTTCGCCGCCTATGGCGACCATCTCGCGCGAATCCTGCATGCGGCCGGCGTGCCGCTCTGCCCGGGCGGCGTGATGGCGCGCAACGCCGAATGGCGCGGCTCGGCCGAAACCTGGCGGAGCCGGGTTTCCGGCTGGGTGGCGCGCGCGAAGCCGCAGGACCTGCTGAACGTCGACATCTTCTTCGACATGCGCTTTACCTTCGGCGATCCGGCGCTCGCCGCCGGCCTGCGCGATTTCGCCTACGAGAAGGGCTCCGCGTCGCCGACTTTCGCCAAACTGATGGGCGAGGGCGCCAGCACCGTGCCGCAGGCGACGGGCCTGCTCGGCGGATTTCGCACCGACAATGGCCGCCTCGACCTGAAGCTGCACGGGCTGTTTCCCGTCGTCGCCGCGACCCGGGCGATGGCGATCCGCCACGACATCCGGGCGCATTCGACGGCGGAGCGGCTCGACGCGCTTTCGGCGCTCGACCGGATGCCGGTGCACGATCTCGCCGCGATCAGGCAGGCGCACGGCCTGCTGATGGCGGTGCTGCTGGAACAGCAGACGATCGATATCTCGGCCGGTATTCCCGTGTCGAACAAGATCGAGGTCGCCCGCCTCGACCGGCAGGCGCAGCAGCGGCTGAAACGGGCGCTTTCGGCCGTCCAGCGCATTCCGGACTTTATTCGCGACGTCTTGTTTCATTAGGCGGCGATTTGTGGCAGGTGCAGGCCCGCAATCTGATACGCACGGATCATGGCAGGAACTCACAAGCATCGCGAACTGATCGCGGAAGGTCCCGCGGTCGTTCTGGTCGAGCCGCAACTCGGCGAGAATATCGGGATGGTCGCGCGCGCCATGGCCAATTT
>JBAQHA010000621.1:0-2865 GCA_049288075.1 Oricola sp. | reverse complement strand
ATATCGCGTCGTCGCGCGGATCGTCGGGCGGTGCGTCGCCGACGCCGTGCAGAAGCCAGGGCAGGCCGACATTCAAGAGGCCGGCGACCATCGACAGCCGGTTGGCGCGTGGTTCGGACCGGTCGCTTTCCCACGCATGCACGGTCGAAGTCTTGACGCCGAGGCGCCGCGCGAACTGGGCGGCCGTCATGCCGCTGGCGTCGCGGGCGCGCGACAGGCGGCCACCGAGCGTATCGGTGTCCGGGGCGTTGGTGAAAAGGTTCGTTTCGGTCATGTCGTTTCCGTTCATCCGGTTTTCGCGCCGAGCCGTTCGGCATGCCAGCGCAGGTGATCCTCCATGAAGGTGGAGATGAAGTTGTAGGAATGGTCATAGCCGTTTTGCATGCGCAGCGTGAGGGGAATGCCCGATTTACGGCATTCGGCCTCGAACAAATGCGGCATCAGACCGGTTTCGAGGAACTGGTCGGCGTCGCCCTGGTCGATCAGGAACGCGCCGAAGCGCTTGCCGTCCTCGACGAGCGCGCAGGCATCGTGCGCCCGCCATCTCGCTTCGTCCGGCCCGAGATAGGCCGTGAAGGCGTTGCGCGCCCAGCCGGCCCTCGACGGCGCGACAATCGGGGCGAAGGCGGAGCAGGAGCGGAAACGGTCGGGGTGATTGAGCGCGATTGTGAGCGCGCCGTGGCCGCCCATGGAATGGCCGAAGATCGCCTGACGGTCCATGTCGGCCGGGAATGCGCCGGCGACGAGACGGGGCAGCTCGTCGGTGATGTAGGAAAACATGCTGTAGTTCGGCGCCCAGGGCGCTTGCGTCGCGTCGACATAGAAGCCCGCGCCGGTGCCGATCTGCCAGTTATCCTTCTGGTCGTGAATGTTGGCGCCACGGGGGCTGGTGTCCGGGCAGACGACGATCAGGCCGAGTTCGGCGGCGGCGCGACGGTATTCGCCCTTGTCCATCACGTTCTGGTGGGTGCAAGTCAGCCCGGACAGGTACCAGACGACCGGGCAGGGACCGGCTTCGGCCTGCGGCGGTACGAAGACGGCGAAGGTCATTTCGCAGCCGGTGGTCGCGGCATCATGCGAATAGACTCCCTGGATGCCGCCATGGGCCTTCGATTCGGAAATGGTTTTCATTGGACTGTTCTCGTCTATTCCTGTGGCGGTTTCTTCGCCCGGCGGCAGACGCGATCGAGCGACTGCAGAAAGGCCGAGCGGTCGTCGCGGGAAAAAGCGCGGTTGAAACCGCGATCCTCGCCGGTTTCGCGCAGATGCTGTTTCAGGTCGCGCATGGCAACGGCCATGCCGATCGTCTCCGGCGTGTGCTCGCGGCCTGTATTGCCGAGGACATGAACGCCTTTCTCGACGCAGCGCGCGGCGAGCGGAATGTCCTGCGTGACGACGACATCGCCCGGCCGCACAGCCTCGGCGATCCAGTCGTCGGCGGCGTCCGCGGATTTCGCCACGACGACGTGGCGTATCATCGGATCGCGCGACGGGCGCAGGCCGCCATTGGAGACGAGCGTCACGACGAGGCCGTGGCGCTCGGCGACCTTCATGACCTCGTCCTTGACCGGGCACGCGTCCGCATCGACGTAAATGACCGGGGCCTTCGCATCATTCATCGGCTGGCGGCCGGGTTCGGATCACGCATATCGCGTGCGGGCAAGCGCCGCGCCGGCGCCGAGCGCTTCCAGCTTGCCGGTGGCGACTTCGCGCGACAGCGGGGCCATGCCGCAATTGGTGCACGGATAGATACGTTCCTTGCCGGCGAACTTCATCGCCTCGGCGATCGTCGCGGCGACGGCCTCGGGCGTCTCGATTTCGTTCGACGCGACGTCGATGCAGCCGACCAGCAACTCCTTGTCCGGCAGAAGCCCGATCAGCGAGAGCGGTACACGCGAATTGGCGCATTCGAGCGAGACCTGGCGGATATTTGACCTATTGATGGCGGGGAAGATTTCCTCGTATTGCCGCCATTCGTCGCCGAGCGTTTCCTTCCACTTGACGTTCGCCTCGATGCCGTAGCCGTAACAGATGTGGACGGCGGTGGTGCATTTGAGGCCGCGCGCCGCGCGTTCCAGCGCCTCGATGCCCCATTCCTTGACGTCGTCCATGAAGACGTTGAAAGCCGGCTCGTCGAACTGGATCGTGTCGCAGCCGGCGGCTTCCAGTTCCAGCGCCTCCTCGTTGAGGATTTCGGCGAAAGCCATCGCCATGTCTGAGCGCTTGCCGAAATGGCCGTCGGCGAGAGTGTCGCAGATCGTCATCGGACCGGGCAGGGTCCATTTCAACCCTTTCTTCGTGTGGGCCCGGCAGTATGCGGCCTCATCGCGATGCACGGGGCGGCTGCGCTTCAGCGGGCCGACGACGGTCGGCACATCGACGACGTAACGATTGTTGCGGATGCCCATCCTGGTCTTGAGGTCCCAGTCGATGCCCTGGACGCTCTCGAGGAAGCCGTGGACGAAATGCGTGCGGAACTGCTCGCCGTCGGAGACGATCTCGATGCCGGCGTCTTCCTGCAACTTGATCCAGATTAGTGCGGCGTCGCGCTTGGCGGCGTCCAGTTCGGCGCCCTCAAGCTTCCATTTGGGCCAAAGCTTCTCGGTCTCGGCGAGCCAGCCGGGCTTCGGAAGGCTGCCGGCGGTGGTAGGTCTGAACAGCATCGCGGCCTCCTCAGAACTCGACCACGGCGCGGATCGACTTGCCCTCATGCATCAGGTCGAAGCCCTTGTTGATCTCTTCCAGCTTCAGCTTGTGGGTGATCATCGGGTCGATCTCGATCTTGCCCTCGACATACCAGTCGACGATCTTCGGCACGTCGGTGCGGCCGCGTGCGCCGCCGAATGCCGTGCCTTTCCAGACGCG
>JBAQHA010000620.1:0-1646 GCA_049288075.1 Oricola sp. | reverse complement strand
CCTCGCCGGCGGTGCGCGCCCGGCTGCCCTCGGGCCGGCCCTGGAGGTAGCTCGTCGTCTTCTCGTCGCAGCCGACGATGCCGCTCTTGCCGCCGGCCTCGATCGCCATGTTGCACATGCTGAAACGACCGTCCATGGAGAGCGTCGCGATCGCCTCGCCGGTGAACTCCATCGCCTTGTAGAGCGCACCGTCGACGCCGATCAGGCCGATCGTGTGCAGCATCAGGTCCTTGCCCACGACCCAGCGCGGCGCGCGGCCGTGGTAGACGAAACGGATCGTCTCCGGGACGCGGAGCCAGACCCGGCCCCAGGCCATCGCGGCGGCGAAGTCGGTCGAGCCGACGCCGGTCGAGAAGGCGGCCACGGCGCCGTAGGTGCAGGTGTGCGAGTCGGCGCCGATCACGAGGTCGCCCGGGGCGACGAGGCCCATGTCGGGCAGGATCACGTGCTCGATGCCGGCACGGCCGGTCTCGAAGAAGTGCTCGACGCCGTGCCGGCGGGCGAACTCGCGCATGCGCTTCACCTGAGCGGCCGACTTGATGTCCTTGTTGGGCGTGAAGTGGTCGGGCACGAGGGCGATGCGGGCCGGGTCGAAGACCTTCGTGAACCCGGCCTTCTCGAACTCGTCCATCGCCAGCGGCGCGGTGATGTCGTTGGCCAGGGCGAGGTCGACCTTGGCCTCGACGATCTCGCCGGCCGTGACCGCGTCGCGGCCGGCGGCCCGGGCGAGGATCTTCTCGGTGATCGTGTGCGCCATCACTTGCCTTTCGCCGTCGTCGCCGCGCGCGCCTGCAGGCGCTCCCGCCCCTGCGCCCCGGCGGCGTTGTTCATCGCCCTCACGTAGGCCTTGGCCGAGGCCTCCATCACGTCGAAGCTCACCGCCTGGCCGTTGTAGGTCTCGCCGTCGACGGTCACCGCGACGCGCACCTCGGCGAGGGCGTCCTTGCCCTCGGAGATGGCCCGCACCTGGTAGTCGGCGAGGCTGCCCTTCATCCGCACCGCGTCGTCGATCGCCTTGAACACCGACTCGACCGTGCCATTGGAGAAGCTCTTGCCGCGGCGCACGCGACCCCGCACCTCGATCTCGACCTGCGAGGTCGGGATGATCGCCGACCCCGACTGGCTCACGAAGCTGCGCAGGGTGAAGAGGTCCTGGCGCTCGCGGATCTCTTCGCCGACGAGCGCCTCGAGGTCGAGCAGCGTGACCTCCTTCTTCTTGTCGGCGACGTCCTTGAAGCGGCGGAAGGCCTCGTCGAGCTCGGCGTCGGAGAGCTCGTAGCCCAGGTCGGCGAGCTTGGCGCGCAGGGCGTGGCGCCCGCTGTGCTTGCCGAACACGAGGTCGCTCTCGGCGAGCCCGACGTCGGCGGCGCGCATGATCTCGAAGGTCGAGGCCTCCTTGAGGATGCCGTCCTGGTGGATGCCGGACTCGTGGGCGAAGGCGTTGCGCCCGACGATCGCCTTGTTGGGCTGGATCGCGTACCCGGTGACGTTGGAGACCAGCCGGCTCGTGCGGGCGATCTCCTCGGTCTTCACGCCGGTCTCGGCGGCGAAATAGTCGCCGCGCGTGCGGATCGCCATGACGACCTCTTCGAGCGAGGCGTTGCCGGCGCGCTCGCCGATGCCGTTGACGGCGCACTCGACCTGGG
>JBAQHA010000619.1:0-2378 GCA_049288075.1 Oricola sp. | reverse complement strand
GAAATGAAACCGGAAACCGCAACCCCGCTTGCCAGCGACGATATCTGGCAGCATGCGCTCTCGACGGCACGTCTCGGTGTCATCGACCGTAATTTCTCGACCGGAGACTGTTCCCACTCGGCAAGCTGGAAGCGCATGCTCGGCTACGGGGAGCATGAGCTTCCCGACCACCCCGACCTTTGGCTGTCGCTGATGCATCCCGAGGACGTCGACCTCGTCAGGGAGGTCAGCCGGCGCAACGTGATCGGCGAAACCCTGTCCCTGGAAGCCGAGTTTCGCCTGCGCCACAGAAGCGGCGAATGGCGCTGGTTCCTCGGTCGCGGTTGCGTGGTCGAGCGCGACGCCTCGGGCGCGGCGGTGCGCATGATCGCCCTGCAGACCGACATCACCGACCAGAAACTGGCCGAATACGCGTTGCTCCATTCGAACGAACGGCTGCGGCTGGCGCTCAACGCCAGCGGCATCGGCATCTGGCAATACGAGCCGGATACCGACACGCTCATCTGGGACGAGCGGATGCGCGAGATTTATGGCTGCGGCCCGGGCTCGCCGGACGTGACGCGCCAGTTATGGGCCGAAAGCCTGCATCCCGACGACCGCGCCGAGATAGAGGCGCTGAACGAGATCGCCATCGAGAACGGCGAAACGGTCGAGTTCCGCTACAGGATCGTCACGCCGGAGGGCGGGATCCGCCACATCATGGCGCTGATGAAACTCGTCGAGGAGGAAAAGCGGCCGAGACGGCTCGTCGGGACGAACCGCGACATCACCAGCGAGGTTCTGGCCGCCGACGCCCTGGCGACCGAGAAGGAAACGCTGCGGGTCACGCTGCATTCGATCCGCGACGCGGTGGTCGCGACCAGCGGCGACGGCGCCATCACCTATGCCAACGACGCGGCGGTGACATTGTTCGGCTGCCGCGAGACCGACATGATCGGCCGGCCGATCGCCTACTGGCTCACCAAGCGCTGCTCCCACAAGCTGGACGAACCAACGGAAACGCTGCTCGCCATGGCCGGGCCCGACGGTTCGGAACGTCTGATCCGCCATGCCGCCTCGCCGATCGTCACCGGAACCGGCGCGGTGTCGGGATCGGTGCACACCTTCCAGGACGTCACCGGGGAACAGGCGCGCAAGCGCGAGCTTGCATATGCGGCGCGGCACGACTCGCTGACCGGCCTGCTCAATCGCGGCGCTTTCACCGACACGCTCGGCGACTGCATCGCCAAGGCGGAGCGCGCGCCGTTCGCGCTGCTCTATATCGACATCGACTACTTCAAGGCGATCAACGACATGGCCGGCCACGCCGCCGGCGACGCGGCGCTTAGGGACGTGACGGAGGCGATGCGCGCCAGCCTGCCCGCGAACGCCACGATCGGACGGCTCGGCGGCGACGAATTCGCGGCCATCGTGCCGGTCAAGACCGTCGAGGCGGCAAAAACCGTCGCCGAGTCCGCGCTCGACGCCATTCGCGCGACCCGCCTTCCCGCGGGAATACGCCACCGCCAGTTCGGCGCCAGCATCGGCGTCGAATTCACCGACAATGCCTGCGGCTCGCCGACCGACGCGCTGGCCCGCGCCGACGACGCCTGTTACGCGGCCAAGGCGGGCGGGCGCAATCGCGTCGCGCTGCGCGAGCATCGCGCCGAGTCCTCCACCAGCCTCGCGGCCATCCGCATGGTCTCCAATATCGGCGACGCGATGGAGGACGGGCGCCTGACGCTCTACGGTCAGGAGTTGCGCCGTCTCGACAATCCGTGGAGCAGCGCCGGGATCGTGGAAGTCCTGTCCCGCCTCGTCGACGCCAACGGCAACCAGATACCGCCGAGCGAGTTCATTCCCGCCGCCGAGCGGTTCGGCATGGCCTCGATGCTCGACCGCTGGGTGTTCCGCAATGCGGTGGAGCGCCACGGCCCGGTGATGGGCGAGAACGGAACCATCTCGCTCGGCTTCAACCTGTCGGCGCAGACGCTCAGCGACCCGTCGCTGTGGACCTATGTCGACGACACGATCCGGCGGAACGGCGTCGCCCATCGCAATGTCGTGTTCGAGATCACCGAAACGGCGACGGTGACGAATTTCGACGCGGCGCAACGTTTCGTGCGCGGCGCGCGCGCAGCCGGCTGCCGGGTCAGCCTCGACGATTTCGGCTCCGGGCTCTCGTCGTTCGGCTATCTGCGGCGCTTTACCGTCGACAGCGTGAAGATCGATGGCGATTTCGTGGAGAATATCGCGCGCAACCGGTTCGACCGGGCCATCGTGTCCTCGATTTCCGGCATCGCGCGCGATCTCGGTTTCATTGTCATTGCCGAGCGGATCGAGGACCCCGAGGCGCTGCCCGTGCTGCGCGGTCTCGGCGTGGAGCTCGTCCAGGGCTA
>JBAQHA010000618.1:0-14682 GCA_049288075.1 Oricola sp. | reverse complement strand
GGCGCATGCCTTCATCGGCTCGGTTCTCGCCGCGATGACCGACGTGCTGATCGTCTGCGACGCGGACGGGCTGATCCAGCAGGTCAATCCGGCGCTGGAGGCCGCCGTCGGCCGGCGCGAGCGCGATCTTGTCGCCGTGCCGCTGACCGACCTGTTCGACGACAAGAGCCGCAAGGCCGTCGCCGGCTTCCTGCCGGAACTGAAGAATGGCGGCATCGTCGCGCAGCGAGACGTGTCGCTGGCGGCGTCCGATCCGCAGAAGGCGCTGATCTCCGTCAATTGCACGCCCCGGTGCGACCATCGCGGCCGGCTGGTCGGCATGGTGCTGGTCGGGCGGCCGATCGGCGAATTGCAGCGCGCCTATCGCGAACTCGACACGGCGCACCAGAAACTGACCCACACCCAGCAACGCATGCTGGTGTCGGAGAAGATGGCGGCGCTCGGCCGGCTCGTCGCCGGCGTGGCGCATGAACTCAACAACCCGATCAGCTTCGTGTTCGGCAACATGTACGCGCTCAAGCGCTACGGCGAGGCGATCACGAAATATCTTTCCGCCTGCGACGGCTCCGGCAATCCGAAGGACATGGATGCGCTGCGCAAGAGCCTGAAGATCGACCAGGTGCTGCACGATATCGGGCCGCTGGTCGACGGCACGCTGGAGGGCGCGGAACGGGTGCGCGACATCGTGCAGGACCTCCGGCGCTTTTCCTCCAACCAGGAGGAGACGCTGGAGGCCTTCAACGTCACGCGGCTGGTGCGCACGGCGGCCGACTGGGTGATCAAGACGCAGCGGGTGAAGCCGGCGGTGCGTATCGACGTGCCGGACAGGCTGGAAATCCGGGGCCGCAAGGGGCAGTTGCACCAGATCATCGTCAACCTCGTGCAGAACGCCGCCGACGTGCTGGAAGGCGTGCCCGACGGCGAGATCGTCATTTCCGGGGAGCGGACCGAAAGCGAGGTGATCATTCGCGTCGCCGACAACGGGCCGGGCATTCCGCCGGACCGGATCGACAAGATATTCGAGCCGTTCTTCACGACCAAGCCGATCGGCGCGGGCACCGGGCTCGGACTTTACGTCTCCTACAACATGGCGGTGAAACAGGGCGGCGACCTGACCGCGGCCAACCGGCCGGGCGGCGGCGCGGAATTCACGTTGAGGGTCCCTGCCGATGAATCTCCCGCTGCCTGAACGCAAGCGCCCGCTGCGACTTTTCTGGATGCAATCGGGCGGATGCGGCGGCTGCACCCTGTCGCTGATCGGGGCAGAGGGTCCCGACCTGCTGGCGACCTTCGAGGCGGCGAATATCGAGGTGCTGTGGCATCCCTCGCTGAGCGAGGAAAGCGGTCGCGCCGTCATCGACATCATGCGGCGGATCATCGACGGCGAGGAGGCGCTGGATATCCTGTGCCTCGAAGGCTCCGTCATGCGCGGTCCGAACGGCACGGGAAAATTCCACATGATGTCCGGCACCGGCCGGCCGGTAATGGACTGGATCGCCGATCTGGCGGCAAGGGCGGGCCATGTGGTGGCGGTCGGAAGCTGCGCGGCCTTTGGCGGCATCACGGCGGCGGGCGCGAACGAGGTCGAGGCCTGCGGGCTCGCCTATGACGGAAGCAAGGAAGGCGGACTTCTCGGCGCGGATTTCCGCTCCAGGTCCGGCATGCCGGTGATCAATGTCGCCGGATGTCCGATCCACCCCGGCTGGCTGACGGAGACGCTGCACACGATCGCCGCCGGGCGTTTCGGCAAGGCCGATGTCGACGAGTGGGAGCGGCCGCTCTCCTACACGATGCATCTCGTCCATCACGGCTGCGCGCGAAACGAGTTCTACGAGTTCAAGGCGAGCGCGGAGAAACTCTGCGACCTCGGCTGCATGATGGAGAATCTCGGCTGCAAGGGCACGCAGGCGCGCGCCGACTGCAATATGCGCGCCTGGAATGGCTCCGGCTCCTGCCTCGACGGTGGCTATCCCTGCATCAATTGCACGGCGCCGGGCTTCGAGGAGCCGGGCCACGCATTCACGCTGACACCGAAGATCTCCGGTATCCCGGTCGGCCTGCCGACGGACATGCCGAAGGCATGGTTCGTGGCGCTGGCCTCGCTCT
Source organism: Oricola sp. (assembly GCA_049288075.1). GTDB lineage: Bacteria > Pseudomonadota > Alphaproteobacteria > Rhizobiales > Rhizobiaceae > Oricola. The sequence continues at coordinate 12,576 of JBAQHA010000618.1, read as the reverse complement.
CTAAGGCGGCGACGCCGCCGCGGCTGAAGGAGAACGCGGTCGCCGACCACCTGACCCGGCCGCCCGTGGACCGGCAGAAGAAGACGCGATGACGAAGCTCGTCGTCGGTCCCTTCAACCGCGTGGAAGGCGATCTCGAGGTGAAGCTCGACATCGCCGACGGGCGGGTGGAAAAGGCGCAGGTCGTCTCGCCGCTCTATCGCGGCTTCGAACGCATCCTCGCCGGCAAGCCGCCCGCCGACGCGCTGGTATACGCGCCGCGCATCTGCGGCATCTGTTCGGTTTCGCAATCGGTGGCGGCCGCGAAAGCGCTGGCCGACGCGCAGGGCGTCGCCATGCCGCCGAACGGCGAACTGGCGGTGAACCTCGTCCATGCGACGGAGAACGTCGCCGACCATCTCACTCACTTCTATCTGTTCTTCATGCCGGACTTCGCCCGCGAGGCCTATGCGGGGGAAGCGTGGCACGGTGCGGCGCGGGAGCGTTTCGCGGCGATCAAGGGCACGGCGGCGCAGGACATTCTGCCGGCCCGCGCCCAGTTCATGCACCTGATGGGGCTGCTCGCCGGCAAGTGGCCGCACACGCTGTCGATCCAGCCGGGCGGCTCGACGCGGGCAGTGACCTCGGGCGAGATCGCGCGGATATCGGCGGTGCTGTCGGCGTTCCGGCGCTTCCTCGAAAGGACGCTCTTCGGCGACCGGCTGGAGCGGATCGCGGCGCTTTCATCTGCTTCGGATCTCGATTCATGGGCAGCGGAAAAGGCGCCTGAAAGCAGCGACTTCCGCCATTTCCTTTCACTTTCGATTCCGCTTGAGCTGAACCGCCTCGGGCCGTCCATCGGGCGCTTCATGAGCTTCGGCGCCTATGGCGCGGGCGGCGAGACGTTGTTCAGGCGCGGCGTGTTCGAGAGCGGAGCGGTCGGGGAACTGAACGAGGCGGCCATCAGCGAGGATGTCAGCCATGCCTGGTATGCGCAGCGCGACGGCGCGCAATCTCCGAAGGATGGCGACACGCGGCCCGACGCGGACAAGGCGGACGCCTATAGCTGGTGCAAGGCGCCGAGGCTCGACGGAGGCGTCGCCGAGGTCGGCGCGCTGGCGCGGCAACTCGTCGACGGGCATCCGCTGATCCGCGACCTCGTCGCACAAAACGGCGGCCATGTGCATGCGCGGGTCGTGGCGCGGCTGGTCGAGATCGCTCTGGTGGTCATCGCGATGGAAGGCTGGGTGAAAGCGCTCACGCCCGGCGAGCGCTTCATCGCGCATGCGAAGACGCCGGACGGGGGCGAGGGCACGGGGCTGACGGAAGCCGCGCGCGGCTCGCTCGGCCACTGGCTGCGGATCGAGAACGGCCGGATCGCCAATTACCAGATCATCGCGCCGACAACGTGGAACTTCTCGCCGCGCGATGCGGGCGGCGTGCCGGGGCCGCTGGAACAGGCGCTCGAAGGCGCGCCGGTCAGGCCGGGTGAGACGGAGCCCGTCGCCGTGCAACATATCGTGCGCTCTTTCGATCCCTGCCTGGTCTGCACGGTGCACTGATGGGCGCGCCGACGAGCGGGCGCAGGATCAGGGTTCGCGGGCTCGTGCAGGGGGTCGGCTTCCGGCCGCATGTCTGGCGGCTGGCGAACGAGGCCGGTCTGGCTGGCCATGTGCTCAACGACGGCGCGGGCGTGGAAATCGAGGCATGGGGCGGGGAAGACGCGCTGGAGGCGTTTCGGAAACGGCTGGAAACAGAAGCCCCGCCACTGGCGCGCATCGACGCGGTCGAGTGTGAATCGCTGTCGGGACCAGTGCCCGGCAAGGGTTTCCGGATCGAGCGGAGCGCCGGCGGGGCAATCTCTACCGGCATCGTGCCGGATGCGGCGACTTGCCCTGACTGTCTCGCCGAGATATTCAATCCGGACAACCGCCGCTTCGAATACGCCTTCACCAATTGTACCCATTGCGGGCCGCGGCTCTCCATCGTCCGATCCATCCCCTACGACCGGGCGCGCACCTCGATGAGCGCGTTTCCGATGTGCGCGGACTGCACCCGCGAATACGAGGATCCGGCCGATAGGCGCTTCCACGCCCAGCCGAATGCCTGTCCGGTCTGCGGGCCGCAATTGTGGCTGGAGGACGGGCAGGGACGGACCGATTGCAAGGATCCGATTGCGGAGGTTGCGCGGCTCATCGAGGACGGCGGCATCGTCGCGATCAAGGGGATCGGCGGGTTTCATCTCGCCTGCGACGCGACGAGCGAGGAGGCGGTCTCCGAACTGCGCCGGCGCAAGCGACGGGCCGCCAAACCGCTCGCGGTGATGGCCAAAAACGCGAGTCAAATCCGCCGGTTCTGCTTCGTCTCTGCGAGAGAGGAGAAGCTTCTTAAAGCGATTCCTGCGCCGATCGTGCTGCTGCGAAACGAGGGCGAGGCTTTGGCATCGGGCATCGCGCCGGGCCAGTCGCAGACAGGTTTCATGCTGCCCTATTCGCCGCTGCACCATCTGCTGATGGCGGCGCTCGATCGGCCGATCGTGCTGACTTCCGGCAACCTTTCCGACGAGCCGCAGGCGACCGACAATGACGACGCGCGGGTGCGGCTCGCGGGCATCGCCGACCGCTGGCTGATGCACGACCGCGACATCGTCAACCGGCTCGACGATTCCGTCATGCGCCTCGATGCGCCGGGGCCGCAAATCCTGCGGCGCGCACGCGGACTGGCGCCGGAGCCGCTGCCGCTGGCAGGAGGTTTCGCGGACGCCCCGGCAGTGCTCGCGATGGGTGGAGAGCTCAAATCGAGTTTCTGCCTGCTCGGGCGAGGCCAGGCGATCCCGTCCCAGCATATGGGCGATCTGGAGGAGGCAGCAACCTATGCCGACTTCCGCAAGGCTATCGCGCTCTATCGCGGCATCTTCCGGTTCGATCCCGAGGTGATCGCCGTCGACCTGCACCCGGACTATCTCTCGACCCGGTTGGGCGAGGCTCTGGCGAAGGAGACAGGGGCGAAGCTGGTGCGCGTGCAGCACCATCACGCGCATCTGGCGAGTTGTCTCGCCGAGCATGGCATCGAGCCCGGCGACGACCTGTCCGTCGGCATAATAATGGACGGGCTCGGGCTCGGGACGGACGGGACGATCTGGGGAGGGGAGTTTCTCGTCGGCGGCTATGGCGGTTTCGAGCGGGCGGGGCATTTCGCGCCTGTCGCATTGCCGGGAGGGGCGCAGGCGATGCGCGAACCCTGGCGCAACACGGTGGCGCATCTGAAGGCGGCGTTCGGCGACGGCTGGCGCGACCGCGTCGCGGGCACTGTGTTTGGCGACATGATGGAAGCGAAACAGCTCGGCGTGATCGAACGGATGATCGAAAAAGGGCTGAACGCACCCCTGTCCTCGTCGGCCGGCAGGCTGTTCGACGCGGTCGCGGCTGCGCTCGGGATCTCGGCCGAACGGCAGCATTATGAAGGCCAGGCGGCGATGGAGATGGAGGCGCTGGCCGCGCCGCATCTCGATGGCGCCGGCGGCTATCCTATCGCCGTCACCGAGAATGGCGGCGTGGGGGTCCTGTCGTGGACGCCGCTGTGGGAAGCGCTGACTGACGACCTGAAGATCGGAATGCAAACCGGGGTTATTGCGGCACGGTTTCATCTCGGGCTTGCCGGGGCCCTGGCGGAAATGGCGATAAGGATCGCCGAACGGGCAGGAACGCGGCGTATCGCCGTGTCGGGCGGCGTGATGCAGAACCGCATCCTGCTCGAAAGGCTGCATGACCGGCTCGTACACGAAGGATTCGACGTACTCGCACAATCGCGGGTGCCGGCGAACGATGGCGGGCTATCGCTCGGTCAGGCGGCGATCGCGGCGGTTGCCGCCGGTGCATGACGGTTTTCCGCTTGGCGATTTCGAAGCGCTCATCTAAGCACGAGCGGCCATGCAATCGACCCCGCCCATCACGCCGCTGAAAGCCGCCCTCTGGATGGGCGGCGCCATCGTGTCATTCGCCGCAATGGCGATCGCCGGCCGCGAAGTCCAGGTCGAGCTCGATACTTTCGAACTGATGGCGTATCGCTCGGTGATCGGTTTCGCGATCGTCGTCGCCGCGCTTGCCTTTTCGCGCGGCGGGTTCGTCCAGGTGAAGACAAAGAAGCCCGGCCTGCACATCGCGCGCAATATCTTCCATTTCACCGGGCAGAATCTGTGGTTCTACGGTGTCATGGTGATCCCGTTGGCGCAGCTCGTCGCGCTGGAATTCACCAATCCGCTGTGGGTGGCGCTGCTGGCGCCGCTGATGCTCGGCGAGACCATGACGCGGGCGCGGCTGATCGGCGCGCTGATCGGCTTCATGGGCGTGCTCGTCGTCGCGCGGCCGGGCATCGCGCCGCTGGATGCCGGGCACTTTGCAGCGCTCGGCGCGGCCGTCGGCTTCGCCATGAACACGATCTTCACCAAGAAGCTGATGCGCACCGACACGACGCTGTGCGTCCTGTTCTGGATGACGCTGAGCCAGGCGGCGATGGGCTTCGCGCTTGCCGCGCCGGGCGGCATCGCCATGTTCTCGCTGCGTCTCGCGCCCTGGGTGGTCGTGATCGGCGTCGCCGGACTGTCGGCGCATTACTGCCTGACCTCGGCACTGCGTTACGCGCCGGCTTCCGTCGTTGCGCCGATGGAATTCATCCGGCTGCCGGTGATCGCGATCCTCGGCATGCTGGTCTATGGCGAGCCGCTGGAGGCCGTCGTCTTCATCGGCGGCGCGATCATCCTTGCGGGCAATCTCTACAACATCAACGCCGAGCGCCGGGCGCGACGGCCGGCTTCGGCCGCAGCCTAGTCCAGGTCGCCGGATTCGCGCATCTTCTCCCAGCCTTCCTCGATCTGGTCGGGAACGAGGGGATGGGACAGCAGGTATTCGGCGGTCGAGCCTTCGTGGCGCTGGCGGGCGAGTTCAATGGTTGCGTCCCATTCCTGCGGCTCGGCATCGCCGCGGCCGATCCAGTAGAGCGCGACAAGCGCATCCTGCTGATCGTCGTTGAGGCCTTCGATTTCCTGCACGAGTTCGGCGCGCGTCAGGTCGCCGGACAGTTCCTGCAAGGCGGCGGGCACCTGATCATCCGTCGGATTGCCGCCGGGGTCGGAAACGTCCGTCTCCTCGCGGGCCATCAGCGCGCGCATGCGCAGGATCAGACCTTCCAGTTCTTCGCTGTCGATTGCGATATCGGCCATCAAATCCTCCACTTCGCTGATGTCTCGATGCGACATTACCCGTTGCCGGGCATATTCCCTTGATTTCCGTCAACAGCGCGGGGCCGTTCAGGCGGGCTGCAGGACGGCGGTCTCGGGCAACGGTGCGATCGCGAAATGATAGTCCGCGTCTATCCAGTAAATGATCTCGTTGGCGAAGGGTTGCCAGTTGTCGCCGCTGATCGGCTCGGAGGCGATCTCGATTGCGCGATAGTCGATGTCGTTATCGTGCTGGACGTGCTTGCGGCCGCAGACGCCGCAGATGGTGGCCTCTGTTTTCACCAGGTGCCAGAGCGTTCGGTTGTAACGCGAGCCGACGAGGCGTTCGCCATCCGTCAGCACGATGTTCAGGCCGACGGGCTCGTCCGGATCGACCGTGCGCGACCAGTCGATGACCTGGCGCAAGGCACGGCCGACGACATCGCTCAAAGGAAGATCGGGATGCCGCATGATCCGGGTCAACAGGTAGTAGAAGACGTGCTCGCTGTCGGTCGTGCCCTTGATGTCGTTGCGCAGTACCGGGTCGATGTGGCCGATCATCAGGTCGCGCACGCGGTCGAAATTCGGCACAGTGCCATTATGGGCGAAGATCCAGCGGCCGTTGCGGAAGGGATGCGTGTTCTCGAGCGTCGTGGCGCCGACGCTTGCCTGGCGGACATGGGCGACGACGGTATGGGCATAGACGCGCGCGGCGGTCTTCTTGAAATGCTCGCCGTGCCAGGCGGCCCAGTTCTGCTTCTCGACGATGGGTACGGTGTCTCGATAGTCGGCGACACCCCAGCCGTGATTGTGGACGAACCCTTCCGCGTCGCCCTGGCTTTGCTGCATCAGCGCGTTCTGGGCCAGCACGAGGCTGCATTCGACCCGGGTCGGCTCATTGGCGCGCATTGCATATAGGCGGCACACCGCTCGTCACTCCGTCGTCTTCGATCATGGATCGGATTCAGATACTGATCTCGTATGCGCCTTGAGCAATGTCAACCATCGCATTGTTGCCTTGCGCCGGCGTTAACGAATTGACCTCCATCAATGACCGCGAGGCGGGTCGGCATGAAACATTGCAAATGGCATGAAGAGGAGGCCGTAAATGGAAAAGCCCGTTAACATCGCTTTCCGCAACATGGATGGCTCGGCGGAACTCGAAGAGCACATCCATCGCAGAATCGCGGAACTGGAGAAAACCCATCCGCATATCGTCGGCTGCAATGTCGTGGTCGAGGCGCCGCAGAAGAAACACGTAACCGGCACCGAATTCGCCGTGCGGATTACCCTGTCGGTGCCCGGGCCGGACATTCACGTCGAACGGCATGTCGGGCGCAGCGGGGCCAAGGAGGACGTCAACCTGGCGATCCACGAAGCTTTCGACGCGGCGCGGCGGATACTGAAGGAACAGAAGCGTGAAATGGGTGGGCAGGAGGTCAAGCACCATGCACCCATGCTGCACGGCACGATCGACCGGCTGTTCGAGGGCGAAGGCTACGGCTTCATCACCGCCGAGGACGGCAGGGAGGTCTATTTCGAGCGCGACAACCTGACCTCCGGCTCATGGGACAGCCTGCGCGTCGGCGCGAAGCTGCGTTTTCGCGGGATGGAAGGCGGAAAGGGACCTTACGCGGTGAATGTCACCATGGCGGAATGACGGTGGAGGAACCCGGGGCGGCGTCATGCTGCGCCGCACTTAGTTCTTGCCTTTGACCCGATGATGGGCATGTTTACGGTGTTACAGGGGACACTGTCTTGCTCGATTTCGCCATTTTCTGGGACTGGCTGACTTTCGCGGCGCGCTGGCTTCACGTGGTCACCGCGATCGCTTGGATCGGCTCGTCATTCTATTTCATCGCCCTCGATCTCGGGCTGCGCCAGCGGCCGGGCTTGCCGGAGGGGGCCCATGGCGAGGAATGGCAGGTCCATGGCGGCGGTTTCTACCACATCCAGAAATACCTGGTCGCGCCGGCGCAGATGCCGGAGCACCTGACCTGGTTCAAGTGGGAAAGCTATTTCACCTGGATGTCGGGCGCGCTGCTGATGGCGATGCTCTACTACGCCAGCGCCGATCTCTACCTGATCGACCGCAACGTCCTCGACGTGCCGGCCTGGGGCGCGATCCTCATTTCGCTGGTGTCGCTGACGATCGGCTGGATCGTCTACGACCTCCTGTGCAAGTCGCCTCTCGGAAACAGCACCACCGGGCTGATGCTGCTGCTCTACGTGCTGCTGGTCTTCATGGCCTGGGGCTATACCCACCTGTTCACGGGGCGCGCGACCTTCGTGCATCTCGGCGCCTTCACGGCGACGATCATGAGCGCCAACGTGTTCATGATCATCATTCCGAACCAGAAGATCGTGGTGGCGGACCTGGTCGCCGGCAGGAAGCCCGACCCGAAATACGGCAAGATCGCCAAGCAGCGCTCGCTGCACAACAATTACCTGACGCTGCCGGTCATCTTCCTGATGCTCTCGAACCATTATCCGCTGGCGTTCGCGACGCAGTACAACTGGGTGATCGCCTCGCTCGTGTTCATCATGGGCGTGCTGATCCGGCACTATTTCAACACCAAACATGCGCGCAAGGGCGAGCCTTACTGGACGTGGTTCGCCACCGCGATCGTCTTCGTCATCATCATCTGGCTGTCGACCAACCCGATGCAGACGGTTGACGAGGGCGCCGAACTGCCATCGCCGGCGGCCGAGCGGATGATGGCGTCGGCGCATTTCGAGGAGGCGCGCGACGTGGTGCTGTCGCGCTGCTCCATGTGCCATGCCGCGGAACCGGTGTGGGAGGGCGTCCTCTGGGCGCCGAAAGGCGTTCGGCTCGACACCGACGCGAGGATCGCGTCGCATGCGCGCGAAATCTACCTGCAGGCAGGCGTCACCCATGCAATGCCGCCGGGCAATGTCACCGAAATACCGCAGGAAGAACGCGACGTGCTTGCCCGCTGGTACAAGACGCGCGGCAATTCGTGACCGCGGTCGCATATCATCGCGGGAGGCTGCTCTGGTTCGAGCGCGAGCCGGAGGACGCGGACGACACGGCGGCCTTCCACTATGTCGAGGACGGCGGCATCGCCGTCTCGGCGGGGAAAATCGTCTGGTCGGGTAGGTGGTCCGATCTGCCGACCGAGGCTCGCGGCCGCGATTATTCCGATCACCGGCCGCACCTGATCCTGCCCGGCTTCGTCGACTGCCACATCCATTTCCCGCAAGGCCAGGTCGTCGCGTCCTATGCGGGCAGCCTGCTGGAATGGCTGAACGCCTATACCTTCGTGGAGGAGCAGAAATACGCCGATCCGGCGCATGCGGAGAGGATGGCCGGGCGATTTCTCGACATGCTTCTCGCCCACGGCACCACGACGGCGGTCGCCTACGGATCGGTGCACAAGGGCTCGGTCGACGCTCTGCTCGGCGCGGCGGTGAAGCGCGACATGCGCATGGTCGCCGGCAAGGTGATGATGGACCGCAACGCGCCGGAGGCGCTCACGGACACGCCGCAATCGGGCTATGACGACACAAGGGCGCTGATCGGCGAGTGGCACGGTAAGGGCCGCGTAGAGGTGGCGGTGACGCCGCGTTTCGCGCTGACCTCGACCGAAGCGCAGATGGAGATGGCTGGCGCCCTAGCGCGCGAGCATCCGGACTGCCTGGTACAGACGCATCTGTCGGAAAACCACATGGAGATCGAGACGGTCGCAAAGCTGTTTCCGTGGTCGAAGGACTATACCGACATCTACGATCACTACGGCCTGCTGGGGCCGAAGAGCCTGTTCGGTCATTGCATCCACCAGAGTCCGCGCGAGATCGAGCGGATGTCGGAATCCGGGTCCGTGGCGGTGTTCTGTCCGACCTCGAACCTGTTTCTCGGCTCCGGCCTGTTCAGCCTCGAAAAGATGCGGTCGGTGACGCCAAATGTGCGCCATTCGATCGCCACCGATATCGGCGGCGGGACGTCATGGTCGATGCTGCGGACACTCGACGAGGGCTACAAGGTCTTGAACCTGCAGGGCCAGCGTTATCATCCGCTGCGCTCCTTCTACCAGGCGACGCTGGGCAATGCCGGGACGATCGGGATGGATGACCGCATCGGCAAGCTGGAAAAGGGCTACGAGGCGGACTTCATCGTGCTCGACAGTTCGGCCAGCCCGGCAATGGCGCTGCGCGCCGAGACGATCTCGACCCTGTCGGAAGAACTGTTCCTGATGCAGACGATGGGCGATGACCGGACGGTGGTTGCGGCCATTGTGTCCGGCGTCACAGCGCACCGGCGCGCGGGCGTCTAGGTTGGGGTCAAGTTAGACGGCCGGCGACAGAACACGAAGATGACCGGCCCCGACGACCGCGCGGGCGGTCAGTCGACGCGATAGCCGACCTCCCCGGCCGAGCGGCACAGAAGGTGCCAGAAGGACCGGGCGAAGGAGCGGAAGACGTAGACGTCGAAGGCGTCCGCGCCGACGCGCTGGATCTGGGCGAGGATGTCGTGATGGGCCGTGGCGACGCCGTTTCCCTTCGCGAAGACCTCGTCGGCGAAGTCGACGGGAAAGAGTTTCGCCAGGACCCATCGGCTCTGCGGCCCGTCGATGCGGATCGCCGAGCGCCCGTGGCTCAGGTCGGTAACAGTGCCATCGCCGCCTGACGCCGCGTCCAGGGCGGCGACGAGCCCATCCTTTGTCCCCGAAACCAGATAGCGGCCCGGCCCGATGTTGAAGGCGGCGGTCTCTCCCTTGATGACGCCTGCCCCGGGCTCGGTCCTCAGGGACAGGCCGGCTGCCGATTTGATCGCCAGGCGGATTCTGGTTTCCGAGCCGCGCCACGCGGTGGCTTCGGCAATTGCGAGGCCGAAGCGCTCCGAAAGCGTGACGCCGGGGCCGCCTTCCGGCGACGCGCCGAATGTGCCGCGCTCGCGGTGGCCGGCGAGCGGCGAGGCCGCGAGATCGGCAATGACCGGATCGGCGATGAAGCTCTGCATGTCAGCCATGCATCCGCGCTCCCTTCGGGTCGTAGAAATGATGGCTCACGATCTCGATCGGAATATGGGTTCCCGAGCGGGTCGGGTCGGTCGCGAAGGCGCGCGTTCCGATGCGGGCGATCCCGTTCTCGACCAGCGCGAGGCCGATATATTTGCCGAACAGCGGCGAGAAGCACATCGCGGTCAGGTGGCCGAGACTGCGGCCCGGATCGCCCTCCGTTCCCTCGACGACATGGCTGCCGCCGCGCAGCTTCTCGCCCGACTGCGAGATGACGCCGACAAGCGACCAGCGGGCGGGATCGGTCAGGCCCTCGCGGGCCATCATCGCCGAACCGATGAAGGGCTTCTTCTTCGAGATCATCCAGTCGAGGTGCAGGTCGTGCGCGGTGGTGCGGCCATCGATCTCGGCGCCGGTGACATGGCCCTTCTCGATGCGCAGCGTGCCAAGCGCCTCCAGCCCGTAGGGTTCGATCTCGAAGGCCTTGCCCGCTTCCATCAGAGCGTTCCAGACATGCTGGCCGTGATGCGCGCCGCAATAGACCTCGTAAGCGCGCTCGCCGGAGAAGGAGAGACGGCAGATCATCACCGGAACGCCGGCGATGTCGCCATGGACGATGCCCATGAAGGGCAGTGCTTCGTTGTCGACGTCCGTGCCGCTCACGCAGGCGGCAAGCACTTCCCGGCTCTTCGGCCCGGCGACGGCCGCGCCCGCCCACTGGTCGGTGACCGAGGCGAGATTGACCTTCAGGTCTGGCCAGACGCAGTCGAGGAAATACTCCATGTGCTGCATGACGCGGCCGGCATTGGCCGTGGTGGTGGTCGTCAGGAAGCGGTCTTCCGACAGCCGCCAGGTGGTGCCGTCGTCGAAGGCGAAGCCGTCCTCGCGCAGCATCAGGCCGTAGCGCGCCTTGCCGACGGGCAGCGTCAGGAAGTTGTTGGTGTATACGCGGTTCAGGAATTCGGCCGCGTCCGGGCCCTGTACGTCGATCTTGCCTAGCGTGGACACGTCGACGATGCCGACATTGCGGCGCACGGTCTTCGCCTCGCGCACATAGGCCTGTTCGACCGTTTCGCCTTCGCGATTGTAGCTTTCGGGCCGGAACCAGAGACCGGCCGCATACATGCCGGCGCCCTGGGCGACGTGCCAGTCGTGCATCGGCGTCAGGCGCTCCGGCCTGAGGTCGCCGTAACGCTCGGCGGCAAGCGCGCCGATGGAGGCCCCCGTGAAGGGCGGGCGGAACCGGGTGGTGCCAACCTCCGCGATCGCCTTGCCGAGCGCATCGGCCATGATCGCCATGCCGGGGACGTTGGCCGTCTTGCCCTGGTCCGTCGCCATGCCGAGCGTCGTGTAACGCTTCAAGTGCTCGACCGACCGGAAGCCTTCGCGGTGGGCGAGGCGCACGTCGTCGGCTGTGACATCGTGCTGGAGGTCGACGAAGGCCTTGTCGCCCTTCGCCCTGATCTCGAAGACGGGAGCGGGGGCGTCAATGCCGTCGCCGGCCGCTGAACCGACGGCTTCCCAGCCACCCGAACTTTCCGGCGGGAGGAACGCCTGCAACGTATCGCTCCACACCGGTTTCGCGCCGGCCTGGCTCGCGAGATGGAGGACCGGCGACCAGCCGCCGGCGACCAGAAGCGCGTCGCAGCGGATACGGCGCGGAGTTCCGGACGGCGTTTTCGTCGTCGTATCGTAGCGTTGAACGGTGACCGATCTCGCCGCCGGATGGCCTGTCGTGCCGACGACCGCGTGGCTCTCGAGGGTTTCGGCCCCGGCTTCGGCGGCAAGCGAACGGGCGCGGTCGCCGACCGCCGGACGGACGTCGATAATGGCCGCGATCGCCGCGCCGAGAGCTTTCAGCCGCACGGCCGTCTCGTAAGCGCTGTCGTTGTTGGCGAAGATCGCCATGCGCTTGCCTGCCAGCACGCCGAATTCGGCGGCATAGCGCAGCGCGGCACTCGCGAGCATGACGCCCAGCCGGTCATTGCCGGGGAAGACCAGCGTGCGCTCCAGGGCGCCGGTCGCCAGCACGACGTGCCCTGCGCGGATGACCCAGTGACGGTGGCGCGGCTCGCCCCCGGCCGGTCCGGCCTTGTGATCCGCGACGCGTTCGAGCGCCGCCAACGTGTTGCCGTCGTAATAGCCCCAGACGGTCGTGCGGGGCAGCAAACGGACATTCGGCTTGTCGCGAAGTTCCGACAGGCCCGCGTCGGCCACAATCGCGGCCTCCACGCCGGACCAGTTGGCGGAGCCGCCAAGGACAGCGTCGGTTTCGCACAGGATGAAGCGTTTGCCGTCGGCGGCGGCCTTGCGCGCTGCCTCGAGCCCGGACGGGCCGGAGCCAAAGACCAGCACGTCGCAGAACGCGTTCATGCGTTCGTAGCGATGCGGGTCGGCGACCGTT
>JBAQHA010000617.1:0-3339 GCA_049288075.1 Oricola sp. | reverse complement strand
GGTCTGGCCTCGTCCGCCTGAGAGCGGCGGCGAAGCGTTTGGGCGGCGACCGCGACGGCGGGCCGCCGCTGGTCGCCGGAGTCCGTCGTCCTCCCTGCGACGCGAGGGCGCGGACGGCACCCAGGTTTGTCGCCCCCCGGGCGTGTGGTACCCTACCGCGGACCGTTTCTCGGTCACAGGCCGCCGACCTGTGACTGGGTCTCCGGAGTAGCCTCTGAGGAGGTGTTTCCCCTGGCACTCACGACCGACGACAAACAGGCGATCATCGCCAAGCACGCCAAGCACGACGGCGACACCGGGTCCCCCGAGGTGCAGATCGCGCTCCTCACGAAGCGCATCGACGAGCTCACCGAGCACCTCAAGCTGCACAAGAAGGACCACCATTCACGCCGTGGACTGCTGAAGATGGTCGGACGGCGCCGCAGGTTGCTCGACTACCTGCAGGCGCGCGACCTCGAGCGCTACCGTGCGCTCGTCAAGGAGCTCGAGCTCCGCAAGTAGCGGCTCGAGCCACCCCCGTCAAGTCGGCGCGCCCCACCCTGGGACGATCGACGCTGCAGCCGTGGCGGGGAGGAGAGGATGACGAAGGAAGAGATGAATAGAGTAGAGGTAGAGATAGGCGGCAAGACGATCTCGTTCGAGACCGGCCGCATGGCTCATCAGGCCGACGGCGCGGTGCTCATGCGCTGCGGCGACACCATGGTGCTCGTCACCGCGGTCATGCGCGACGACGTGCGTGAGGGGCAGGACTTCTTCCCGCTCACGGTCGACGTCGAGGAGCGCCACTACGCCGCCGGCAAGATCCCCGGCGGCTTCATCAAGCGCGAGTCGCGGCCGAGCGAGAAGGCGATCCTGGCCGACCGCCAGATCGACCGCCCGATCCGGCCGCTGTTCCCCAAGGGCTTCATGAACGAGGTCCACATCGTGGCGACCACGCTGTCGAGCGACCGCGAGAACGCCTACGACGTGCTCGCCAGCATCGGCGCGTCGGCCGCCCTGACGATCTCGAAGATCCCGTTCAACGGGCCGGTCGGCACGGTGCGCGTGGGCTACATCGACGGCGAGCTCGTCGTGAACCCGACGCTCACCGAGGTCCACGAGGAGTCGACGCTCGACCTCATCGTGACCGGCACCGCCGACGCCATCGTGATGGTCGAGGCCGGCGCCAAAGAGGTCGGCGAAGAGCTGATCCTCGAGGCGCTCGAGCTGGCGCACAGCGAGATCAAGAAGCTCGTCGACGTGCAGCTCCAGCTACGCGAGGCGGTCGGCGTGCCCAAGCGCGAGGTCGTCGAGGCGACCGTCGACCCCGGCGTCTTCGCCGAGGTGCAGGCCGCCTTCGGGGCCGAGATGGACGCGGCGACGCAGGTCGTCGAGAAGCTCGAGCGCCAGACGGCGACCGCCGACGTGCGCACCCGCGCCCTCGAGCAGCTCGCCGGCGGCGACGAGCCCGACCCGGAGCGCGTGCTCCAGGTCAAGCGCGCCGTGGCCAAGCTCGAGAAGGACATCATCCGCCACCGCATCGCCGTCGAGAAGCGCCGCCCCGACGGGCGCAAGACCGACGAGATCCGCCTGATCACCTCCGAGGTCGGCCTCGTGCCGCGCACGCACGGCAGCGCGCTCTTCACGCGCGGCCAGACCCAGGCGCTCACGCTGCTCACCCTCGGCGGCACCGGCGAGTTCCAGCGCATCGACGACCTCTCCGTGGTCGAGAAGAAGCGCTACATCCACCACTACAACTTCCCGCCGTACTCGGTGGGGGAGACGGGCTTCATGCGCGGCCCCAAGCGCCGCGACATCGGCCACGGCGCGCTCGCCGAGCGCTCCCTCGTGCCGGTCCTGCCCGAAGAGGTCGACTTCCCCTACACGATCCGCCTCGTCTCCGAGATCCTCGAGAGCAACGGCTCGTCGTCGATGGCCTCGGTCTGCGGCTCGACCCTCTCCCTGATGGACGCCGGCGTGCCGATCAAGGCCCCCGTGGCCGGCATCGCCATGGGTCTCATCATGGAGGGTGATGACTACGTCGTGCTGACCGACATCGCCGGGGTCGAGGACCATCTCGGCGACATGGACTTCAAGGTGGCCGGCACCAGCGAGGGCATCACCGGCCTGCAGATGGACATCAAGATCACCGGCGTGACCTTCGAGATCCTGAAGGGCGCGCTCGAGCAGGCCAGGCGCGCCCGGCTCTTCATCCTCGAGCGCATGCTCGAGACGCTGCCCGAGCCGCGCGCCGAGCTCTCGCCGTACGCGCCGCGCATCTTCACCATCCAGATCAACCCCGACCAGATCGGCCTCGTCATCGGCAAGGGCGGCGAGACGATCCGCGGCATGACCGACGAGTTCGGCGTCGACATCGACATCCAGGACGACGGCACGATCTTCATCTGCGCCGCCGACAAGGAGTCCGCCGACGCCGTGATCGGCCGCATCACCGCCATGACCAAGGAGGTCGAGGTCGGCGACATCTTCACCGGCAAGGTGGTCAAGACGACCGACTTCGGCGCCTTCGTCGAGCTGAAGAAGGGCACCGACGGCCTCGTCCACATCTCGCGCATGGCCCCCAAGGGCCAGCGCGTGAGCTCGGTCGAGGACGTCATGAAGCGCGGCGACATCGTCACCGTCGAGGTGGTCGAGATCGACAAGGCGCGCGGCCGTATCGGCCTGCGTCCCGTGCAGGCGCCCGAGCAGCAAGAGTCGTAAGCGGCCGTCGGAGGTCGTCACGCCGCACTACGAGCTCTCCCTGCTCACGAACGGCCTGAGGGTCGCGAGCGAACGCGTCGACGGCGTCCGCTCGGTCGCCCTCGGGGTGTGGATCGCCGCCGGGTCCCGGCTTGAACCGCCGGAGCTCGGCGGCGTTTCGCACTTCATCGAGCACCTCGTGTTCAAGGGCTCGGCGCGCTTCTCGGCGTGGGACATCGCCCACATCTTCGACGACATGGGCGCCGAGCCCAATGCGGCCACCTCGAAGGAGCACACGATCGTCCACGTGCGCTGCCTGGACGAGGACCTCGACAGGGCGTTCGAGGTGCTCGCCGAGATGGTCGCGCGGCCGTCCTTCGCCGACCTCGACCACGAGCGCGAGGTCGTGCTCGAAGAGGTGGCGATGTACGAGGACTCGCCGCCCGAGCTCGTGCACGACGACCTCGCGCGAGCCGTCTTCGGCGACCACCCGCTGGGGCGGCCCATCATCGGCCACACGGCGACGCTCGCCGGTCTCGACGACGAAGTCGTGCGCTCCTACCACGACACGCATTACGTGAACCCCGGGATCGTCATCGCCGCGGCGGGTCACGTCGACCACGCGCGGCTCTGTGACCTGACCGCGCGGCACTTCCGCGC
>JBAQHA010000616.1:0-3350 GCA_049288075.1 Oricola sp. | reverse complement strand
GGATAATCCCTGCCCGGCGGCCGGAACCGGAACCCGGTTACGGGCAGGTCTGGACGAAGGCAGCGACGTTGCCGCCGCCGGTCTGGGCGACGTCGGCCGAGCAGCCGTCGCCGACCTGGACGCCTGCCGCGACGTTGCCGTTGCCGTCCTGGGTCAGGATTGCGTTGTGGTTGGCACCGAACTGGCCGACGCCGGCGGCGTTGCCGTTACCGTTCTGCCAGGTATCGGCGCCGTTGTTGAAGCCTTCCTGGCCGACGGCGGCGGTGTTGCCGTTGCCGTACTGCTCGGAGACGGCGCCGTTGAACCAGCCGTTCTGGAACACGCCGATCGAGTTGCCGTTGCCGGCCTGCTGGCCGCCGGCCTGGTTGCCGAAGCCGAACTGGTCGATAAAGACGCTGTTGGCCGCCATGGACGGCACGGAGCCGAGGCCGATGACTGCTGCGATCGTGGTGATGATGAGTGTCTTGCGGGGCATGTTACTTCTCCTCTGGTTAGCGGCCCGTGGACCGCGTGGTGTATGCCCCCTTTGTAAGAAGCCCCGTTGGAACCGGACCTGAATCCCCCGTTCACCCACCGTTCATCAAAAAAGTCTCCCGCAGCCCCGGTTTTTCGGAACCGAAACGCTACCGTGCGCGTAGACACCAGTGTGCGTCCGCAACCGGAAGGGGGATCCATGGAAAATTCAGGCAACGGCATCACCGGCACAATGGATGGCGTGACCAATGCCGCGTTCACGCTGTGGGAGGAAGCAAGCGCCCTCGTGGTCGCCTATTCCTTCTCGGTGATCGGGGCGATCATGATCCTGATCATCGGCTTCATCGCCGCAGGGCTGGTCAGGCGATGGGTCTATTCGGCGCTCAAGAGGCTGCGCCACAGCGACGAGATGCTGAACCTGTTCCTCGCCAAGGCGGCGCGGTACGGCGTGCTGATCCTCGTGCTGGTGACGGTCCTGTCGCAGTTCGGGGTGCAGACGGCCTCGATCATCGCGACGCTGGGCGCCGCGGGAATTGCCATCGGCCTGGCGCTGCAGGGCACGCTGCAGAACATCGCGGCCGGCATCATGCTGCTCTTCCTGCGGCCGTTCCAGGTCGGCGACTATATCGAGACGTCGAATGCCAAGGGCGTGGTGAAGGAGATCGGCCTGTTCGCGACGGAATTCGAGACGCTCGACGGCATCTATCTGCTGGCGCCGAATTCGGAGGTGTGGGGCAGCACGGTGACGAATTTCTCGCGGCTGCCAAGGCGCCGTTTCGATCTCGTCGTCGGAATCGACTACAAGGACGATATCGAGAAAGCGTTTGCCGCCTTCCGTTCGCTCGTCGAGGCGCATGGCAAGGTGCTGGAGGATCCCGAGCCGTTCATCTACGTCTCCAGTCTCGGGGACAGTGCGGTCGAGGTGACCTGCCGGGTCTGGATCGGCAATGAAGACTGGTGGACGACCTCGCGCGAACTGATCAGGCAGGCCAAGGAACGCTTCGACGCGGAAGGCCTTTCGATCCCCTTCCCGCAGCGCGACGTTCATCTCCATCAGGCGAACGCGGCCTAGCCAATGCCCCACTCGACCTCGGCGACCTGCATCGCGAGCGACAGCGCGAAGAAGGTGACGGAAAACAGGAAGACGTTGCGCGCGTAGTGGGCGTGCACGTCCTGCATTACCTGCCGGAAGGCGCGCGCCGCGTGCGGATTCCTGGGCCGCTCATTGTCGGGCAGCACCAGCCAGACCTCCGTCTTCTTCGGATCGCGCCTTTCGGAGGTGATGGCGAACCACAGCAGGATCGTCGCCATGCAGAGCGTGAGGAGCGCGCCGACGCGCAGCGCCAGCATGAAGTCGAAGGCAAAGGAAATCATGACGAGACTGATGGCGAAGCCGCCAAAGAACACGGCTCGTCCAACGCACAGCATCGCGATCTGGCGGGTCTTTTCCATCGCACCCGTCCATCATCATGGATCTGTCGATTATGACGGGCAAGCGGTGCGGCGGGCAAGCGATTCCGACCGCCTCAAACGCGAATGTGAAGCGGGGTTTCAGCCAAGGCGGATATCCAGCCCGATATCGAGCGTCGGGGCCGCCATGGTGATCTTCGAGGTCGAGATGTAGTCGACGCCAGTCTCGGCGATTGCCTTGATCGTTTCGAAGCGTACGTTGCCGGAGGCTTCCAGTTTCACGCGGCCGCCATTGTCGGCGCGGTTGAGCGCGACGGCCTCGCGCAGCTGGTCGTTCGTCATGTTGTCGAGCAGGATCGCGTCGGGGGCGGCTTTCAGCGCCTCGCGCAGCTGGTCGAGCGTGTCCACCTCGCATTCGATCTTCACCAGATGACCGGCGTAGGCCCGCGCGGCCTGAATGGCCTTCGCGACGCCGCCCGAGACGGCGATGTGGTTGTCCTTGATCAGGACCGCGTCATCGAGGCCGTAGCGGTGGTTGGAGCCGCCGCCGCAGCGCACCGCGTATTTCTCCAACGCCCGCAGGCCGGGGATTGTCTTGCGTGTGCAGGTGACCTTCGCATCCGTGCGCGCGATCTCGTCGGCGAACCGCGCGGTATAAGAGGCAATCCCCGACAGGTGCATCAGGAAATTGAGCGCCACGCGTTCGGCGGACAGGATGGCGCGCGCATTGCCGGAAATCGAGGCGACCGCGTCGCCCGCCTTGACCCGATCGCAGTCTCTCAGCTTCGCCGTGAACACGATCGACGGGTCCATCAGCCTGAACGCGGTTTCGGCCAGCACCATGCCGGCGATGACGCCGTTTTCGCGCGAAGCGAGTTCCGCCGTGGCGGTCGCGTCCGGGGCGATGGTCGCATTGGTGGTGATGTCACCGGCGCGGCCGAGATCCTCCAGCAAGGCGGCGCGCACGGCGTCCTCGACCATCAGGCGCGGCAGGCTCGGCGGCAGGGCTTTGGCGGACATGGATCATTCCTCCTTCAACAGGGCGGGAATTGCGGCTTCGGCCTCGGCGAGCGTGACGAAGGTGCGGTGACGCCAGGCTTCCTGTTCCCGCGGATAGTCGGTGCGGAAATGGCCGCCGCGGCTTTCCTTGCGCAGCAGCGCGCAGACCGTGATCAGCTTCGCCGCCGTCAGCACGTTGTGGAAGCGCTCGGTGTCGGCCTCGCGTTCCAGGTCCATGATGGTGCGCAACGCATCGCGCATGCCCTTGCCCTCGCGCAGCACGCCCAGGTGGGCGCTCATTTCGTGGCGCAAGCGCTTCATCTGGTCGGAATCGGGGCGCGGCTGCAGGCGGCCGCTTTCGCGGGATCCCTCGGACCAGTCAGCGGGGGCGTCGGCGAGCGGTTCGCGCGCGAGCGCCTCGGCGATACGGGCCGAGAAGACGACGGCTTCCAGCAGCGAATTGGAGG
>JBAQHA010000615.1:0-5935 GCA_049288075.1 Oricola sp. | reverse complement strand
CCCGAAGTCGTCGTCGGCGGTGATGCTGGCCACCGTGTTCTTCGTGGTCTGGACCCACAATCTCGCCATCGGCGTTCTGGCCGGCGTGCTGCTGTCGGGTATCTTCTTTGCCTGGAAGATGTCGCAGATCTTCCGCGTCACGACGACGATCAGCCCCGACGGCCGAAACCGGACCTATACCGTCGAGGGGCAGCTCTTCTTCGCTTCGACGGAGGATTTCATGAAGGCCTTCGACTTCAGGGAAGCGCCCGAAAGGGTCACCATCGACGTCTCGCGCGCGCATATCTGGGACATCTCGTCGGTCGCGGCACTGGACATGGCCGTGCTGAAGTTCCGCCGCGAGGGGGCGGAGGTCGAGATCATCGGTCTGAACGAGGCGTCGGAGACCATCGTCGACAGGCTTGCCATCCATGACAAGCCCGGCGCGATGGAGCGGCTGCTCGGCCACTGAGGGAGGAAGAGATGAACACGGGAACACTGATCGCCCTGGTCGACGGCTCGTCATATTCGGAGAGCGTCTGCCACCACGCCGCCTGGATCGCCAGCCGGACGGGCGCCAAGGTCAAGGTCTATCACGTCATGGGGCGGCGCGACGCGCCGGAGAAGCAGGATCTCAGCGGGGCGATCCGGCTGGGCGCCCGCACGCAACTGCTGGAGGAACTGAGCGCGCTCGACGCCAAGCGCTCAAAGCTCGCGCAGGAGCACGGTCGGGCCATTCTCGAGGACGCCAAGGCGATCATCGAGGGGGACGGCGATATCGAGGTCGAGACCCGGCTGAGACAGGGCGACCTGGTCGATACCGTCACCGCGAAGGAAGACACCGGTGACATGATCGTCATCGGCAAGCGCGGCGAGGCGGCGAATTTCGCGACGGGGCACCTGGGCTCCAACCTGGAGCGGGTCGTGCGCGCCAGCCACAAGCCGGTCTTCGTCGCCAACCGGGCCTTCAAGCCGGTCGGCAAGGTGCTCGTCGCCTTCGACGGCGGCGCGTCGTCGCTCAAGGCGGTCGACTACATGTCGCGCGATCCGCTTTTCGCCGGCCTTTCCGTCACGCTGGTGCATGCCGGCCGGGAGACGCCGCAGATCGAAAAGGGGCTGGAGAACGCGCGGCTCGCGCTGTCGGCCGGCGGCTTTGCCGCCGAGACCGTCATCCGGTCCGGCGAGCCGGAGCGCGTTCTCGGCGAGATGACGGAAAAAGAGGGTTTCGACCTGCTGGTCATGGGCGCCTACGGCCATTCGCGCGTGCGGTCGCTGATCATCGGCTCCACGACGACCGAGATGATCCGCTCGTGCAGGGTGCCGGTCGTGCTGATGCGGTAGCTCAACCCGACATCACGGCGCGCCCGTCCGCGCGCCACTCGGGGAGTCCGCCATCGAGGCGGCGCGCGTTCAGGCCGTGTTCGCGCAGCGCGGTGACGGCCTGATGCGCGTAGATGCAGTAGGGACCCCGGCAGTAGGCGACGATCTCGGCATCGGGGTCGAGGGTCGGGATCAGCCGCTGAAGGTCGGCAAGCGTCGCGTTGAGCGCCCCGGGGATATGACCGGCGCCATATTCGTCCGCCGGCCTGACATCCAGGACCGTGACGGAGCCATCCGCGAGCCTCGCGGCGAGTTCGTCGCGGGTGACCGGCTCGGGCGCTTCGGCTCCGCCCGACAGCCCGCGCAGGATGCGCTCGACCTCGGCGATGTTGCGTTCGGCGACCACGCGGATCAGATCCATCAGGGCGAGCGTCCTGGTGTCGGCCAGACGGTAGATCACCGCCTTGCCGTTCCGGCGGTTTGCGACCAGTCCCGCCCGGCGGAGCTGCTGCAGGTGCTGCGAGCAGTTGGCTATCGAGAGACCCGTTTTTTCGGCGAGCGCATCGACGCTGCGTTCCGCCTGCGCCAGCTGCTCGAGGATCATCAGCCGCGCGGGCGCGGCGAGCGCGCGCGCGACGAGGGCGTATTCCTCGAGAAGGGCCGCTTTGGCGCCGATTGACATGGGTGTTCCTTTACAATAAATCATTCAAGCGATAAATTGAATGATAGCGATTTCGTCGCGATTGACAACCCTGGAAAGCCGATGTCCGACACCATCCTGACCAACGAACCTGTCGTGCGCCTTGCCGTCTTCCTGGGAATCCTCGCGGCCATGGCGATCTGGGAAGTGGCGGCGCCGCGCCGGCGCATCGAAATCCCCCGCGTGATCCGCTGGACCAACAACCTGGGCGTGGTCGTGCTGGACACGATCATCGTGCGCCTGACCTTTCCGGTCGCGGCGGTGGGACTTGCCTTGCTGGCGCAGGACAAGGGCTGGGGACTGTTCAACATCATCGAGGCGCCGGCATGGGCGGCGATCGTCGCGTCCGTCGTGGTCCTCGACTTCGTCATCTACCTGCAGCACGTGGTCTTCCATGCGGTGCCGGTCCTGTGGCGGCTGCACCGGATGCATCATGCCGACCAGGCCATCGACGTGACCACCGGGCTGCGGTTCCACCCGATCGAGATCCTCCTGTCGATGGGGATCAAGCTGGCGGCGGTTCTCGCTCTCGGCCCGCCGGCGGTCGCGGTGCTGATCTTCGAGGTGCTGTTGAACGCCACGGCGATGTTCAATCATTCCAACATCCGGATACCCGAGAAGATCGACCGCGTGCTGCGGCTCTTCGTCGTCACTCCGGACATGCACCGCGTGCACCATTCCATCGACCGGAAGGAAACCGACAGCAATTTCGGCTTCAACCTGCCCTGGTGGGACCGGCTGCTCGGCACCTATATCGCCCAGCCGGCGAAGGGCCATGAAGGCATGACGATCGGCTTCGAGCAGTTCCGCACGGTGCGCGACCAGTGGCTGGACCGGATGCTGATCCAGCCCCTGCTCGGCCCGGCAAGCGGAGCGGACCCGCGCGACGGAAAGAACGACGACAATGCCTAGGCAAGGCCTTCTTCTTCGCCTGGTCGTACTGGCTTCGGTCGCGGGAGCGATCGCGTTCGTCACCGTGAACCGCGACAAGTTCGATCCCGCCGGTCTCGATGCATGGCTTTCGGGCATGGGGATCTGGGCGCCCGTGGCGTATGTCGCCATCTATGCCGCCGGAACGGTCGCATTCGCGCCGGGAGCCCTCTTCGCCCTTGCCGGCGGAGCCATGTTCGGGCCGGTCCTCGGGACGATCCTCAACCTCGCCGGCGCGACGATCGGCGCCGGCATCTCCTTCCTGATCGCGCGCTACGTCGCGGGCGACTGGGTGCGAAGGAAGGCCGGCGGCAGGCTGAAGCGGCTGATCGACGGTGTCGAGAGCGAGGGCTGGCGGTTCGTCGCCTTCGTGCGCCTCGTGCCCCTGTTCCCGTTCAACCTGTCGAACTACGCTTTCGGCCTGACCCGCATTCCGTTCGTCTCCTACGTGGTCACATCCTTCATCACGATGGCCCCCGGCGCGCTGGCCTATACCTGGCTCGGTCATGCCGGGCGGGAGGCGCTGGGCGGAAACGGCTCGGCCATCCGCTACGGCCTGCTGGCGCTGGGGTTGCTGGCCGCGATCGCCTTCCTGCCGCGCCTGATCGGACGGTTGCGCGCGAATGACGTCGCCTGGATCGAGCCGGGGGACCTGCCGGGCAAGATCGACAGCGGCGCACCGCCGATCATCGTCGATGTGCGAGGCCGAGATGAATTCACCGGCCCCCTCGGACATATCCCCGGCGCGATCAACATCCCGCTCGGAGAACTACACGCCGGGCAAGGCGCGCTTCAAGGCGATCCGGAAGCCACGATCGTCCTTGTATGCCGAACCGACAAACGCTCGGCCGCGGCGGCCCGGCAACTCCAGACCTCCGGCTTTGCCGACATTCGCGTCCTCCGCGGCGGCATGGAGCGGTGGAATTCGCTGGGCCTGGAGATCGTCCTCGCCCGATGAACGGACGGCAGAGGCAAGGCCATGAGGCGCCGCCAAGGATCGCGGCGGAAAAGGAGAGCATTCATGCGTGATGCGACAACCACCCGCCTTGCTTGGGCCGGCGTTGTGCTGGGGCTGGCCTCGCTGCTGCTGCTCATGGTTTCAGCCTATGGCTACCGGCAGGACTGGTGGCCGGTCCTGCAGGCATTGGACGTGGCTGCGTGGGGCGCCTGGGCGGCACTCGCGGGAACGCTTGCGGCACTCGCCGCACTGGCAAACCGCGCACGCCGCGGGCGGGGCGGATTCGCCGTGGCACTGCTCGGGCTGGTTCTATCCCTGCCAGTCCTGACGATGGCGGCCGGATGGGAATACGCCACCCGCACGACGCCCGCGATCAACGACATCTCCACCGACACCGAGAATCCCCCGGTCTTCTGGTTCACCGTCACACCCACAGACTATCCGGCGAAGAACGCAGCGCCGCAGCATGCGGCCTACCCGGAGGTGCGGCCGCTCGATCTCGCATTGTCCTTCGATGATGCATACGCGGCGGCACTTGCGCTCGTGGAAGAACGCGGCTGGAAAGTGCTGTCCGCCGATCCAGCCGAGAGCCAGATCGAGGCGATCGCCACAAGCCGCCTCTACGGTTTCGAGGACGAGGTCGCTGTCCGGGTGGCCGAGACGGACGGCGGCGTCCGCATCGATATGCGTTCCCGGTCTCGCCTCGGGCAGATCGATCGGGGCGCCAATGCCCGCCGGATCGAATCCTTCCTGTCCGACCTGAAGTCGCGCGCCGAAAACTGAGGAGCCCATGATGAAACATCTTCTGATCCTGAACGACCCGCCCTACGGCACCGAACGAAGCTATAACGGCCTGCGCATGGCGCATGTCCTGGCAAAAAACGACGCGCAAGGCGAGGTGACCGTCTTCCTGATGGCCGACGCCGTCCTTTGCGCGAAGACGAGCCAGAAGACGCCGGACGGCTACTACAATCTCGAGCGCATGGTGCGTCGCGTGGTCTCGGCCAAGGGGCGCGTGCTCATGTGCGGCACCTGCATGGATGCGCGAGGGCTGACGAGCGAAGACATGCTGGAGGGCGCGGCGAGGTCGACGATGGACGAGCTGGCCGAAGCGGCGCTCGCCGCGGACAGGGTCCTGGTGTTCTGAAGCACGACTGGACGCTCCGGCTCGGGCCGGGGCTTCGTGGTCGGCATCGGCAACGGCATCATCCTCGGCGCGGCGATGTGGCGGACACGGCTGGCGCCGCGGGCGATGTCGATCCTCGGCCTGATCGGCGGGCCGGCGCTGCTGGCCGCCGGCATCGCGGTGATGTTCGGTGAAATCGAGGCAGGCTCGGGCCCGCAGATTATCGCGACCGTGCCGGAATTCTTCTGGGAGCTGTCGCTGGGGATCTGGCTGCTTGCCAGAGGCTTCGATCCGGCGGCGCTGGCGCGGATCGGCGCAGCGCGCTGACGCGCGCCGCAAACCATGTCAGTCGAGTGACTCAGGCCGCGTCGGGATAGCCGGTGGCGTCGTCGTCGGCGATGTTGACGATCCCGTCGAGGCCGGTCGTGTACATGACCCGGCGGGCCGCCTCCGGCGCGTTGACCGCGACCAGGCGGGCGCGGCTCCGGTCGACCGACATGGCGGCGCCGACCAGCACGCGCAGGCCGGCCGCGCCGATGGCGGGGACGCCTTTCAGGTCGACCAGCGTGGTGTCGAAATCCGCCACCGCGCGGGTGAGACGGGGGCCGGCGGCGGCCGAGCCGTCGCGGTCGAGCAGGCCCTGCAGCGAGAGCTTCACGGCGCCGTCGCCGAGGTTTTCTTCTGTGATGTTCATGGGTTTTCTCCAATGGCCAAGTTTGGGCGTTTGACGATGGAGACGGTTTCCCATGCGGGCGTTTCAGCGCGATCTCAGGGGGCGGGGAAGAGTGTTTCAGATGTTTCGGGGGTGACGGTCATGGCTTTGCGGATCGGCGTCGCCGAAGCGGCGGCCCGAACAGGGTGCGCCGAAAGTCTGCTCGACGGCCAGATCCGCGCGGCGATCGAGCGGGTTGCGGGACAGGGG
>JBAQHA010000614.1:0-3436 GCA_049288075.1 Oricola sp. | reverse complement strand
GTTCATGACTTCGAGTCCGGGCGCGGTCGGCAGCAGCAGCGTGAAGCATTCGTAGTCCGTGTGCGTGCCGATCCCCTGCGCGTCGACGGCATTCGGGTCGAACGGATAGTGCAACAGCCGCAACTGGCTCGGCGGGCGGGTGACGAAATGGTCGAAATACGTCTCTTCCTTGCCCAGCGCCAGCGCGAAACCCCGCAGCAGGCGCCGGCCGAGATCGAAGACCGTGTTGTAATAGGCCGTCACGTCCTCTCGGAATCCGGGCAGGTCGGGCCACTGGTTCGGCCCGACCATCGGCGTGCCGGCGGTGACCAGCGGATCGTCGGCCGGCAGTTCGAGACCGAGATCGAGCGCTTCCTTGCGGTCGCGCTTGCCCCCGACCATGACTTCCTCGCCCTCGGGCACGTAGCCCCGGTGATTGCGCGACTTGCCGATATAGATGTCCATCTTGCGGTCCACGCCCTGGGCGAAGAACCGCTTGGTCTGGTCGAGAAGCCGCCGGCGCAGGTCGCGGTCGACGCGGTGGCCGGTGACATAGAGAAAGCCGACCTCGCGCGCCGCCTTGCCGAGTTCGTCGGCGACCTTGTGGCGGACGGCCGGGTCGTTCGAATAGAGCCCCGCCACGTCGACGACGGGCAATTCGGTGAATGCTGTCTGCTTCGATGTCATGACGCACCTTCGGGAAGGGTATTTCGGTCGGTCGGCGGCCCCGCCCGAATGGGCGAGGCCGCGTTTCAGCCTTAGAGTTCGCCCTTCGCGGCCATGTCGACATAGGTGTTGTCGAACCGCAGCTTGACGTTGTTCGGATCGCCGTAGACCGAACCGTCCGGGAATTCGACGCCGACGAATTCCGGGCTCGGGGCGCCTTCGCCGAGGATGCCGTGCTCGAACAGGAACTCGGCGACGAATTTCGTCGTCTTGGGCAGCTGGTCGCTCGACGTGAAGGCGAGCAGGTCTTCCGGTGTGTAGAAGAGCGCCGTCGCTGCGAGCTGCGACTTGTAGCCGGCGAGGTCCGTGCCGGATGCCGCCGCCATGGTCTCGAGCGCCGCCTCGCCTTCCGGCGTTCCGGACTGCATCAGGGCGAGCGTTTCGAACCACGCGCCGACGAGCGCCTTGCCGAGCGTCGGATTGTCCTTCAGCGTCCCGGTATTGACCATCATGATGTCGATGATCTCGCCCGGAATCTTGGAGGAATCGAACACCAGCGTGCCCGGCTGCGACGCCAGGATTTCCGACAGCATCGGGTTCCAGGTGGCAACCGCGGTGAGTTCGGGGGTTCCGTAGACCGCGACCATGTCGGCGTCGGAAGTGTTGACGACGGTGATGTCCTTTTCGGTCAGGCCGACCGTTTCGAGCGCGCGCGCCAGGAAGTAGTGCGACACGGACAGTTCCACGAGATTGACGTTCTGGCCTTTGATGGAGGCGAGATCGGCGCCCTCTTTCAGGATCAGCCCGTCATTGCCGTTCGAGTAGTCGCCGGCGATCAGCGCCGTCGTGTCGACTCCACCAGCGGCGGGGATGGACAGGGCGTCCATGTTGGTCATGGCGCAGCCGTCATATGCGCCGGCTGTGTATTGGTTGATCGACTCTATGTAGTCGTTGAGCTGCACGATCTCGACATTGATGCCGTACTTGTCGGCCCATTTCTTCATGATGCCGGAATCGGCGAGATAGCCCCAGGGCATCCATCCGGCATAGATCGACCAGCAGAGTTTGAAATCCGTCTTTTCTTCCGCGGCTGCGTAGGATGCCGACAGCGGCATTGCCAGCGTCGCGGCCAGGCCCAGGGTAGTGATGAATCTTGCAATCATGCTCCTGCCTCTCAGGTTTCATGCGGACATTGCCGCTTTTTCTGGAGGTTCGAGCGCACAACCGGGAGGAGGCTTGCGCGCGCAAACCTGTGCAGTTGTCTCCCGGGATTTTGTCCCGCCGTGTCACCGCCTTTCATCCGACGGCGTGCACCTCTCGGACCAGCATTCCCTGAGTGGGAACCGGAACCCTAGGCGCGCTGCACACGGGTTTCGATGCAAGCAGTGTGCCAAGGGGGAGAGCAGCGGGAATCGTGCGATTCGACGGGAAAAGCCGCTGAATCCGCAACGCGGTCGCGCGGCAATTGCCTAAATTCCGGGCTTTTATAGTGCTCTGCCCATTTATGCGGCGCTGATTGGGCGCCTGTCGGACTTCCCGTCAGGCGCTCTGCCGCTCGTCCTGGCTCAACGCCGGATCGAAGACCTTTGGCCGGAAAACCACGTTCTCCGGCTTCTCGCGGGCGATCTGGCGGGCGAGCGCGGAGGCGGCGTCCTCCCCGAAGCTCTGTTCCCACTCGCGCAGCACGGGCTTGTAGGTGCCGAGCGCCTGCATCGCCGCCGTCTTCTGTTCGCGCGACGAATGCGCCTGCAGCTGCACCGCGAAGCAAACCACAGCGTCGACTTCCGAATAGGAGGCATTGTTGACCGGGACCGCGAACACGGCGGCGTCGCCGAGGAAGCCTGCATGTACGCCGTGGTCGTCCAGCGCCGAGCCGAACACGCCGAGCGGCTTGGCCGGCTTCGCGTAGGGCTTCAGCGCCGGCGAAGCCGCCTCGCTTGCGACCTGCACGCGCGGCCCGTCCTTTTCCTGGCTGACCTGCAGCAGCGCCGCCCATTCGACCGAGTCGATCAGGCGCGACAGCGTCGCCAGCACCTTGCGGTTGTCGAAAGTCATGCGGCTGTCGGCGATGCTGAGCGTGGCAAGCGCGTCGCGGATCGCCGGCGACAGCGCGTCTTCCGGCCGGCTGGTGCCGACGGTGACGGTCTTGGCCTGGTGGCGGATCGTGTCGATCGGCCGCGAGGTTTCCTCGAATGTGTGGCGCACCGAACCCTGCGCGGCCACGGCAAGCGCCCGCAGCGCCGCCTCGTCGCCCGTCGCCTTGCGCAACTCGCGCGCCAGCTTCGCCAGCCCCGCGAGATCGTTCGCGCCGATGCCGGAGTTGAATGCGCCCTCGGCGCCCTCGTCGACGAACGCGTCGAGCCGGTCCAGAAGCGCCTTCGGATCGGCGTTGGCGTCGCCCATCGCGACATGGCCGAGATCGGTGAGGACGGTCTTGAGAAGCTGCGCGGCGCGGTCGATGGCGCGTGCCGCGTGAAAGCCGAACATGTGGCCGGCCACGGTCGCCAGCACGAAGGCGAGGTCGCCGCCCACCGGCGGCAGCGCGATCACCCGCTCGGCATACTCGGCAAAGGCCGCTGCGTCCGCGCCTTCGGTGGCGAAGACGATCGGCTTGCCGTTATGCGCCTTGAAGATCGCAACTTCCTTGACCGCGTCGCCGACCAGGTCGCCCGGCAGGTCGTTGGCGACCACCAGGGTCAGCGGCTCGGTCGACAGGTCGATGTGCTTCTTGTCTTCCGTATAGTCGACCGGGATCGACTTGTAGCAGAGCTCCGACAGCTTGATGCGGATC
>JBAQHA010000613.1:0-3870 GCA_049288075.1 Oricola sp. | reverse complement strand
CCATCGCCTGCTTCTCGTTGTACTCGGTCGCCAGCTTCGAACGCTCGCCTTCCAGTTCCGTGCGGTCCTTCTGGTTGGTCGTCGCCGCAATCCGGTTTTCCATGTCGAGCAGCAACGGGTTCAACTCCTCGATGCGCTTCTGCGTCTCTTCGAGACTGGCCATCGTGCTCTTCCGGCGCTCGATCACTGTGCGCAGGCTGTCCTCGGAGGTTGCGTAGCGTTGGTCGAGGATCTGCTTCTGCCCGGTCAGGATGCCGACGATGGTGTCCGACTTGGCGAGCAGTTCCTGCAGATTGCCGGCAAGCGACATGTTGCGCACCCGGTCGGTGCGCATGCGCTGCATCCGCTGTTTGGAAAACATCCCGATCAGCTTCTCGACGCCGGAATAGGATTTCATCGACTCGAATTCCGCGCCGAAAACGTTGGTCGCGTCCTCGAGCCCGATGATCAGGTCGGCGATATTGCCTTCCATCACCTTCTGCTGTTTCAGCACATCCTGGATGCGGGCATTCTCGATATCGAAATCGGCATCCCCGATCGCCTTGTCCGCCTTGGCGAGTTGTTCCAGCATCGTGCCTGACTGCTCGATCCTGGAGCGCATGTCGTCGACGACCTGCCTAGTTTTCTCGATCTCCGCGTCAAAATTCTGCAAGGTCGCCATGAACGCCGTTCCCCTCTCCGGCGCCACGATGGTCCGGTTCCACAAACGATATAGTCCCTGGCTCTCATAATTTGAAGACAGGGGCGCGGGTGTCGGACCCGGCCGACGCGGGCGCCATCTTGCGGACTCGTCCACAATGACTCATACTGGTTTCATACTCGCGTGCGAATTCCGCGCGGAAGCGAAAATTGACATCGATATCCACCCGGATTTGCCGCGGCAAACGCGACATGGGAGGTTATCATGTCAAACACCGACACCCATCATTGGTATGATCTCACGACCCACCGTCCGTGGGAGGATTTCGTGTCCGCGATTATCGGCGCGGCGGTGATTCTCGCGCCGATCGTCATCGAGGTCACGGACAGCACCTGGGCGCTCGTTTCGATCGGCGCCACTGGCACCCTGATCGTTGCGCTCGCAATGCTCGAAAATGTCAGCTGGCGGCGCTGGGAAGAAATGCTCGAAGCGCTCGCCGGGGCGTGGTTGATCGCTTCGCCCTTCGTCTTCGGCTATGGCGGCATGGAGGCGACGTTCCACATCGTTGCCGGTGCGCTCGTGATGTTTCTCGGCGCGCTCGAATACTGGCAGGATCGCGGGCGTACCGCGTGAAGATCCCGGCATTTGGACCGGCCGGGGTCTCCCGGCCGGCTTTCGGGGCAGTGTCGCGTTCGGGGACTATTGTCCGGTAAACCCGACGAGGTCCTCGGCCGGATACCGCCCCATTTCCTCTTCCCAGTGGCGGCGGCATAGCGACACATAGGCGTCTTTGCCGATCGCCACCTGATCGCCCTCGCGCGCCACCTTGCCGTCCGGCCCGAGGCGCACAACCATCGTCGCCTTGCTCCCGCATCGGCATATCGTACGCACCTCGCGCAACTCGTCGGCGATCGCCAATAGCGACTGCGACCCGCTGAAGAGATTGCCCTGGAAATCGGTTCGCAGCCCGTAGCACATCACCGGAATACCGAGCCGGTCGGTCACGCGGGCCAGTTGCCACACCTGCTCGTCGGACAGAAACTGCGCTTCGTCGACGAAAACGCAATGCGTCGTCTTCGACTGGTGGTGCTCGCGAATGCGCTCGTAAAGGTCGTCGCCGTCGCGGAACATCTCGGCGTCCGACTCCAGCCCGAC
This sequence comes from Oricola sp., assembly GCA_049288075.1. GTDB lineage: Bacteria > Pseudomonadota > Alphaproteobacteria > Rhizobiales > Rhizobiaceae > Oricola. The sequence continues at coordinate 2,075 of JBAQHA010000613.1, read as the reverse complement.
CCGCGACGAGATATAGCCGAGATCGCTCTCCTTGCGGTAATGGCCGGCGACGAACAGCAGCGTGTGCATGCCGCGTTCGCGGTAATTGTACGACGCCTGCAGCAGCATCGTCGACTTGCCGGCGTTCATGGTCGCGTAGTGGAAATAGAGCTTGGCCATGAGCGGCGTCCCGGCGTGCCTTTCGCAGTTCCGAATTCGATGACATAAACGCAATCGGCGCAAGCGGCCATGCGCCGGACCGAGCAATCAACAGATGAAAGACTGACTGTCATGGACGCCAGCGAGGACAGGGCCGACAAGCCGAAACAGGTTATCCGCGAGACCGACGACGATGCTATCCGCCTCGCCCGCACCCTGATCGCCACCGCGCGCCATGGCGCTCTCGCCGTGATCAACCGCGAGACCGGTTTTCCCGGGGCCAGCCGCGTCGCGCTCGCCACCGATATCGACGGCACGCCGATCATTCTCGTTTCCGCCCTGTCCGGCCACACGCGGCCGATGCTCGACGAGCCGCGCACGTCGCTGATGGTCGGAGAGGTCGGCAAGGGCGACCCGCTCGCTCATCCGCGCATCACGCTGTTCACGCGCGCCCGCCGGATCGACCGCGACACGGAGGAAGGACAGCGCGTGCGCCGCCGCTATCTCGCCCGCAATCCCAAGGCCGCGCTCTACGCCGATTTTGGCGACTTCGCTTTCTTCCGGCTCGACATCGACCGCGCCAGCCTCAATGGCGGCTTCGGCAAGGCCTACGAACTCACCGCCGACGACTTCGCGCCGAAAGGTGACGTTGCCGGCATTGCCGGGATCGAGGAAAGCGCCGTCGCACACATGAACGAAGACCATGCGGCAGCCCTCGAATTCTATGCGCGGGTTTTCGGCAAGGCCGGGAGCGGCCGCTGGCGACTGGCGACGCTCGATGCCGAGGGGCTCGATCTGGTCGACGGCGATCGGACCTGCCGCGTATGGTTCCCCGCCCCGCTCGAAACGGCTGCCGACCTGCGCAATGTTCTCGCCACGATGGCCAAGGAAGCGCGCGAAAAATCAGGAGAGAAAGCATGACAATGCTCGGCCCCCGCCATGAAGCTTTCCATGCCCTTCACCGGAGCGGCTGCTTCGTCATTCCCAATCCCTGGGACGCCGGTTCGGCGCGGATGATGGCCGCGCTCGGCGCAAAGGCCCTGGCAACGACGTCGGCCGGCTTCGCCTTCACGCTTGGCCGCCCCGACATGGGCCAAGTCAGCCGAGACGAGGCACTTGCCCATGCCGAGGCAATTGTCGCCGCGACCCCGCTGCCCGTCTCCGGCGATTTCGAGAACGGTTTTGCCGACGCGCCCGACGACGTCGCCGAGACGATCCGCCTCGCCGCCGAAGCCGGCCTGTCCGGCTGCTCCATCGAGGACACGATGATGGCCGGGAACAATCCTGCCTATGATTTCGATCTCGCGGTCGAACGCGTGCGCGCCGCGGCCAGCGCCGCGCGCGCGCTAGGCCGGCCCTTCGTCTTCTGCGCCCGCGCCGACGGCGTGATGAACGGCGTCTACGACACCGACGAGGCGATCCGGCGCATCCGCGCCTTCGAGGCCGCCGGCGCCGACCTCCTTTACGTGCCGCTTCCGCCCGACATGGACAGTCTGAAGCGCATCGTCGACAGCGTGTCGAAACCGGTCAACGCGCTCGCCGCCGGGCCTTACGTCCGCTATTCCGTCGATGAATTCGCCGCGCTCGGCGTGCGCCGCATCAGCGTCGGCTCGGCGATTGCCCGCGCCACGCACCGCGTCATCGCCGACACGGTCTCCGCCATGCTGGACCGCGGCGATTTCTCGCCGCTGGCCAACGGCATCAAGGGCGTCGACGCCATGCTGCTCAAGGGCGCGGATGACGATTCCTGACGGCCGCCTGATCCGGATCGACGATCCGGACGATCCGCGCATCGAAACCTACCGCGACATCCGCGAACGCGATCTGGTGCGCCAGGGCTGTTTCATCGCCGAGGGCAAGACGGTGCTGCAGGTTCTGGTCGCTCAAACCCGGATTCCGATCCAATCTCTGCTGGTGCTGGAAAACCGGATCGAGGG
>JBAQHA010000612.1:0-6104 GCA_049288075.1 Oricola sp. | reverse complement strand
GGTTCCATCGAACAGGCAGGCAAGGCCGCCCCGGACAATTTCTGGTTCCAGCTCTACGGATTTCCCGCCGATGGCCACGCGATCAGCCTCGACCTGATTCGCCGCGCGCGCGAGGCGGGGGCGCATGTGCTTGCGGTGACGCTCGACATTCCCGCGCCCGCCCGCCGGGTGCGCGACATGCGCAACGGTCTCGGCGTCCCGCTTCGAATCTCGTCGAAAATGGCCTTCGGGACGCTGCTGCGGCCTCACTGGCTCGCGGCGTTGGCGCGCACCGGCATGCCGAGCTTCGGCAACTTCGCTACCTATTGCCGCAATGGCGCGGGCAAGGCCGAAATCGACGCCTTCGTCGCCAGGGGTCGTCCTGGCAGCGGCGTCACCTGGGAGACGCTGGCGCGTTTCCGGGACGCCTGGCCGGGCGCGATGGTGGTCAAGGGCATCCTGCATCCGGGCGACGCGGAGAAAGCCGTCGGCCTCGGCCTCGACGGCGTGATCGTTTCCAATCATGGCGGTCGGCAGTTCGATCCCGCGCCGGCGACCATCGACGTTCTGCCGGCGATACGCGCGGCGGTCGGGAAGGAAGCGACTGTGATCATTGACGGCGGAATCATGTCGGGAACCGATATCGTGAAGGCGCTTGGCCTCGGCGCGGATGGCGTCATGGCCGGCCGCGCTTTCATGCTCGGTCTGGCCGCGCTGGGGCCCTACGGCGCGCGGCACGTCGCCGCCGTCATGCAGGAAGAGCTGAAGATCGCACTCGCCCAAACCGGCGCCTGCACGGTTGCCGGCGCCCGAACGCTTGCGATCCGGCATCGCAACGCCTGGACACTGGAAGAATTCGGCCCGCAGGAACGGGCCGCAACAAGAACGACAAGAAAACAGGGACGCAAACAATGAAATTCGGAGACGCAATCGCAGAGATCCTGAAACGGGAAGGAGTCGAGGTGGTCATCGGCTACCCCGTCAACCACGTGCTGGAATATGCCGCGAAGGCGGACATAAGGCCGATCATCGTGCGCCAGGAACGCACCGGCGTGCACATGGCCGACGCGATGTCGCGCATGTCGTCGGGCAAGAAGATCGGCGTTTTCGTTTGCCAGTCGGGTCCGGGCATCGAGAATTCCTACGGTGCGGTGGCGCAGGCCTACGCGGAATCCGTGCCGGTGCTTGTCATGCCGGGGGGGTATGCCCGCCGGCAGGCCCATATCCAGCCGAATTTCAATCCGTCGATCTCCATGCGCGACGTGACAAAGTCGACGGAGCCGATCAACGACGCACGCGAACTGGTCAACATCATGCGCCGCGCCTTCTCGCGCCTGCGCAATGGGCGCGGCGGGCCGGTGCTCGTCGAGATCCCGAACGACATCTGGGACGAGGAGGTTCCGGAGCCGCTGGACTACAAGCCTGTGGTCTCGTCGCGGAGCGGCCCGGACCCCGAAGCGGTCAGGAAAGCGGTCGATATGCTCGTCGCCGCGAAGCGGCCGGTTATCTATGCCGGACAGGGCATCCATTATGCCGAGGCTTGGCCGCAGCTGAAGCAACTGGCCGAGCATCTCGGCATCCCGGTTTCGACCAGCCTCGAAGGCAAGAGCGCCTTTCCCGAGGACCATGCGCTGGCGCTCGGGTCCGGCGGCGCGGCGATCCCGATGACCATCCGCCACTTCCTCGACGAGGCCGATGTGATCTTCGGCATCGGCTGCTCGTTCACCGAGACCGCCTTCGGCGTGCAGATGCCCAGGGCGCCGAAGCGCGTCATCCATGCGACGCTCGATCCCGATCACATCAACAAGGACTACGAATGCGAGGTCGCGCTGGTCGGCGACGCGGCGCTGACGCTCGACGCGATCCTCGCCGAGGTCAAGGCTCGTGGCGTGGCCGCGCGCTCCTGGACCTGGTTCGCCGACGAGATCGCACAGGTCCGTGCCAACTGGCTGAAGCAGTGGATGCCGAAGCTGACCTCCAACGACGCGCCGCTGTCGCCCTACCGGGTGCTCTGGGATCTGCAAAAGACAGTCGATGTGGCGAACACCATCATCACCCACGACGCCGGGTCGCCGCGCGACCAGCTCTCGCCGTTCTGGAAGTCGGTGACGCCGCTTTCCTATATCGGTTGGGGAAAGACGACCCAGCTCGGCTACGGCCTCGGCCTTGCCATGGGCGCCAAGCTCGCCTGCCCGGACAAGCTCTGCATCAATGTCTGGGGCGACGCGGCGATCGGTTTCACCGGCATGGATTTCGAGACAGCCGTGCGCGACCGCATCCCGATCCTGTCGATCCTGCTCAACAACTTCTCGATGGCAATGGAGCTGCCGATCATGGCGGTATCGACGGAGAAGTACCGCGCCACCGATATCTCCGGCAATTACGCCGACTTCGCCACCGCGCTCGGCGGTTACGGCGAGCGCGTGACCGATCCGGCGGAAATCATTCCCGCGATCAAGCGCGGCATCGCCAAGACGCGGGAGGGGATTCCGGTTCTGCTGGAATTCATCACCTGCAAGGAAATCGACGCATCCCGCATCATGCCGAAAGGTTATCCATGAGCCACACGCCTGAAGACGCCGCCGCTGTCATCGATAAACTGAAATCCGTCCTCGGCGACCGCCTGGTGACGTCCGGCGCGGTGCGCGAGCATCACAGCCACGATACGTCTTGGATGGCGCCGCACATGCCCGACGCCGTAGCTTTTCCGCGTGACGAGGACGAGGTCGTTGCGATCGTCAGCGCCTGCGCGGCGCGCGGCGTGCCCGTAGTGCCTTTCGGCGCGGGCTCCTCGATGGAAGGCCACACGATTCCGGTCAAGGGTGGCATCACCATCGACACGCGCGAGATGAACCGCATCGTCGAAATCCGGCCGGAGGATTTCATCGCCATCGTGCAGTCCGGCGTCACGCGCAAGCAGCTGAACGCGGAACTGCGCGACACCGGCCTGATGTTCTCCGTCGATCCCGGCGCGGACGCGTCGCTCGGCGGCATGGCCTCGACGCGCGGCAGCGGAACAACGGCGGTTCGCTACGGCACTATGCGCGAAAACGTCATGGCGATGCGCGTGGTGACGGCCGACGGCACCCCGATCCGCACCGGCAGCCAGGCCCGCAAGTCCTCCACGGGCTATGACCTGACGCATCTCTTCGTCGGCGCGGAGGGGACGCTCGGAGTGATCACCGAACTGACGGTCAAGCTGCATCCGATTCCGGAGACCGTATCCTCGGCTGTCTGCGCCTTCGCCGATGTCGGCGAGGCCGTGCGCGCTGTCATAGACACCGTGCAATACGGGATACCCGTGGCTCGCGTCGAGTTCATGGACGAGGTCGCCATCGCCGGCGCCAATTCCTATTCGAAGCTCGACCTGAAAGTCGCGCCGACGCTGTTCTTCGAATTCCACGGCACGCCGGCCTGGGTTGAGGAACAGTCGCGCATCGTCGAGGCGATCACCCAGGAGCGCGGCGGCTCCGGCTTCCGCTGGTCGACCGACGCCGACGAGCGCGCGAAGCTCTGGCAGGCCCGCCACGACATCTACTGGGCGACGAAGGCGCAGCGACCCGGTTGCGAACTCCACACCGGCGACATCTGCGTGCCGATCTCGCGTCTCGCCGAGAGCATCCTCGCTGCGCGCGCGGATATTGAAGCCTCCTTCCTGCGCGGGCAGATCATCGGCCATGTCGGCGACGGTAATTTCCACACTGCCCTCATGATCGATCCGAATTCGAAGGAAGAGCTGGAGGAGGCCGAGCGCCTCTCCGAAAGGCTCGTCGAGCGTGCGCTCGACGTCGGCGGCACGGCTTCCGGGGAGCACGGTATCGGCATGGGAAAATTGAAATACCTGCGCAAGGAACACGGCGCAGCCGTCGATGTGATGAAGCGCATCAAGACGGCGCTCGATCCGGCCGGGATCATGAATCCCGGCAAGATGGGGCAGGAGGGATAGGAAAGCGGCCGGTCGCCCTCAGCCTCTCCCGAGGAAGGGCACCTTCACCGGCAGGATCACCGTGTCCAGCATGGTGAGCTCCGGCGGCAGGCGGCAGATATAGACGACCAGCTCGCCGAGCATTTCCGGCTCGAGGCAGTTCTCCGTCAGCAGGTCCGAAGCGCCCGGCGCCAGCATCGAGCGCGTCGCGCCCGGATGGATCGTCGAGGCGGTGATGTTGTCGTCGCGCCCGTCGAGGCAGATCGACTTCGTCAGCCCTTCCAGCGCGAATTTCGTCATCGTGTAAGCCGGCGAGTGATGGCGCGGGATCTTCGCCGACAGCGAGCCGATATTGATGATCCGCCCGCCGCGCCCCTTCATCGCCCGCATCGCCTCGCGCGCCGCGAGCACGGCCGAGGTCAGGTTGGTGGACAGGACATCGTGCCAGCGCTCGGTGGACAGGTCTGGCAGCGGAGTGCCGTCGGCGATGCCGGCATTGTTGACGAGGATGTCGACCGGTCCGGCAAGGCGCGTCGTTTCGGCAAAAAGCCGCAGGATGTCGCCTTCGCTGGTCACGTCCGTCGGCACGGCATGCGCCGTTCCGCCCGCAGCGGCGATCTCCGTGGCGAGGTCCTTCAGTTTTACGGCGCTGCGCGCCGCCAGCACCGTCACCGCGCCGGCCCTGGCAAGTTCGAGCGCGATGCCGCGCCCGATGCCGCTGCTCGCGCCGGTGACGATCGCCACCTTTCCTTCAATCGATTCCATCCGCATCTCCCCTTTCGCCGCGATGCGGCCATGTCCGCCGACTTTAGCGATTCCGGTTGCGGAAGTAACCTCTTACGGTTGCAGGAGCCGTGTGGCCGCGCGGTTTTTTAGTTGTTCAACGCGCGCGCGAGACGAAGCGCAGCACCGTCTCCGCCGCCTGATCGCGCAGCGACGCCTGCCCGTCCTCCGCGAAAAGCTCGTCGCCGAACAGCAGCGAGAAACTCACATTGTTGGAGACGTTGAAGAAGGAGAGCGCGGAAATCAGCCAGTGGATACGCAAGGGCGTCAGGCCGTCGCGGAAGACCCCGTCCCTGACACCCTTCGCATAGATTTTCTCGACCCGCGCGATGGCCGCCTCGTTGAGGTTGCGAATGACGTCCGACTGCTTGAGATATTCGCCGTGATGGATGTTCTCGATCATCACGAGACGGATGAAGTCGGGGTTGCGGCGGTGATGGTCGAAGGTGAATTCCGTGAGCTGCCGTAATGCGTCGAGCGGTGGCAAATGGTCGAGCATCAGCTCTTCCTCGCCCTTGCGCACCTTGCGGTAGGCTTCCTCGAGAACGCGGCGGTACAGGCCTTCCTTGTCGTCGAAGTAATAGTAGATCATCCGTTTCGAGGTCCGCGTTTTCGCCGCGATCTCGTCGATCCTCGCCCCCGACAGCCCGTTGCGGGAGAACTCCTCCAGCGCAACCGCCAGGATGTTCGAGCGCACCCCCTCGGGGTCCTGCTTCCAGCGTGCGCGGCTGCTAGCCGTCTCCGTCGTCATGGAATCATCGTTGGCCATGCGCCGCTTTTAGCGTGGCGCGGGCCATTGCGCCATAGTCAATTAAACGGTTGGTACAATGTGCTTGACATAATTAACCAAACAGTACATTAACAGCCAGAACTGCTGCATGGCGCGCTCACAAGCGCCTGGAGGCGGTCCGGGAGGAATGAAGTGCGCGCGAAGCTCGCCGAAATGACCGATAGCGCGGCCGCGGCGACCCGAAAGGGCGTCGTTCCGGTCCAGGTCGGCTTGGTCGGCAAGGGGATCCAGAAGTCCCGCACGCCCGCGATGCACGAGGCCGAAGGCGCCGCTCAGGGCCTGAAATACAGCTACCGCCTGTTCGATACCGAAACCATCAGGCCGGTCGTGCCGCGGCTCGAGGAAATCATCCGGGCGGCCGAGATCTGCGGCTATGCTGGCCTCAACATCACCTATCCCTACAAGGTCGAGACCGTCGCGCTGCTGGACGAGTTGTCGGAGGCCGCGGCCGCGATCGGCGCCGTCAACACGATCGTCTTCCGGGACGGCAGGCGCTACGGCCACAACACCGATCTCTGGGGCTTCGCCGAAAGCTTCCGCCGCAACATGGCCGGCGTTGCGCGCGGAAACGTTCTACTGGTTGGGGCCGGCGGCGCCGGCGCCGCGGTCGCGCACGCGCTTGTCGAC
>JBAQHA010000611.1:0-16703 GCA_049288075.1 Oricola sp. | reverse complement strand
GCTGCCGAAATGCATCCATACCGGCATGTGGTCCGACCCTTCGGCGGCCTGGTCGACAAGGACCTCGCCGACCTTCTCGGAAAGCGCCGGGGTCGCGAAGCCGTAATCCAGCCGCTTGACGCGCTCGCGGTTGGCCGGGTCGGTCCAGCTCCAGCGGGAATCGGAAGCGCTGGCATCGACCAGATGGCCGTCTTCCGCCAGCATGGCGCGATATTCTGCGAGATCCGGCTCGAGGTTGAAATCGCCGAGCAGGATGAAGTCCTCGGCGATCGGCAATTCCGAAAAGCCGAATTCCGCCAGGCCGGTGACGGCGGTGCCGGTGCGCGACGCGGCGAAGGCGATCCGCTTCAGCGCCTCGATCTGGGCGATACGCTCCTCGGCGTCGAGGTGGTCGAGGTGGACCGAGTAGAAGCGGAGCGGCCCCAGCGGCGTGTCGATCAGTGCTTCCAGAGCGCCGCGTTGCAGGTTTAGCGCGGCGGTGCGCGCGGTGCGCGGCAGCAGATGACCGCGCGCCGACAGGACCGGCCAGCGCGAGACGACCATGTTGCCGAACTGGAAACGGTTCTGCGCAGCCTTGCCGTTCTCGATCCGGCTACCGAAATCGACGTCGGCGGGCATGTGGTGGACGGCGAAGCGGTCGGGAAGCAACGCCTCGATTTCGGCGACCATGTCGTGGCCTTCGTTGCGCATGAAGCCGCGCGTCACTTCCTGGAAGGCGATGACATCGGCGTCGCGGACAGCGTCGACAATGCGTTCCAGATCGTAGCGGCCGTCGAGCCCGATGCCGTACTGGATGTTGTAGGTCACAACCGAGATGGTCATTCAATGTTCCCCGATTTCATTCTCGCGCTTTTTTTCGCAATACGTTAGAGCAGGCCGAACTTGAACCATGCAGATAACAGAACCATGAAATTTCTCGATCAGGCAAAAGTGTATATCCGCTCCGGCGACGGCGGGGCGGGCGCGGTATCCTTTCGCCGCGAGAAATTCATCGAGTTCGGCGGGCCGGACGGTGGCGACGGCGGACGCGGCGGCGATGTCTGGGTAGAGGCCGTCGAGGGGCTGAATACGCTGATCGACTACCGGTATCAGCAGCACTTCAAGGCCAAGACCGGCATTCACGGCATGGGCCAGGATCGCACCGGCGCCAAAGGCGCCGACATCACCCTGAAAGTGCCGGTCGGAACCCAGATCTTCGAGGAAGACAACGAGACGCTGATCGTCGACCTGACGACCGAGCACCAGCGCTTCCTGCTCGCCAAGGGTGGCAATGGCGGCTTCGGCAACGCGCATTTCAAGACCTCGACCAATCAGGCGCCGCGCCGCGCCAATCCCGGTCTGGAGGGACAGGAACGCACGATCTGGCTCAGGTTGAAGCTGATCGCCGACGCCGGCCTTGTCGGCCTGCCGAATGCAGGCAAGTCGACGCTTCTCGCCAGCACCACGGCGGCGAAGCCGAAGATCGCCAACTATCCGTTCACGACATTGCATCCCAATCTCGGCGTTGTGCGCATCGACGGGCGCGAATTCGTGCTGGCCGACATTCCCGGCCTGATCGAGGGCGCGCATGAGGGCGTCGGCATCGGCGATCGCTTCCTCGGACATGTCGAGCGCACCAACGTGATCCTGCATCTCGTCTCGGCGATGGAGGAGGACCCGGCGAAGGCCTACAAGACGGTTCGGCGCGAGCTGGAGGCATACGGACAGGGACTGATCGACAAGCCGGAGATTGTCGCCCTTTCGCAGATCGATACTTGCGACGGCAAGACGATCGCCGAAAAGGCGAAGAAGCTCAAAAAGGCGGCCGGCAAAGAACCGATGCTGTTCTCCTCGGTCAGCCGCGACGGGCTGGAGGACGTGCTGCGCGCGCTGATGGCCCATATCGAGGACAAGCGGAAGGCGGACGAGCCGGTAAAGGTCGATTCGCGGTGGCAGACCGAGTGAACGGAGTGTGAGATGGCGGGACGTCTCGCTGCCTACAAGCGGATCGTCGTCAAGATCGGTTCCGCGCTGCTGGTCGATCGCAAGCACGGGCTGAACAGGCTCTGGCTGCAGAGCCTGGCGCGCGACGCAGCCAATCTGCGTGAGCTTGGCCATGAGATCCTCGTCGTCTCCTCGGGCGCCATAGCCATGGGGCGTATGGTGCTCGACCTGCCGTCCGGCTCGCTCAAGCTGGAGGAAAGCCAAGCGGCGGCGGCCGTCGGCCAGATCGCGCTGGCGCGGGCCTGGGCCGAGGCGCTCGACGCGGAAGGCATCACCACCGGGCAGATCCTCGTCACCATCGACGACACGGAATCAAGGCGGCGCTATCTCAACGCGCGCGCCACGATCGAGACGCTGCTGCGCATGAAGGCGGTGCCGGTCATCAACGAGAACGACACGGTGGCGACCAGCGAAATCCGCTACGGCGACAACGATCGCCTCGCCGCCCGCGTCGCGACGATGTTGAACGCCGACCTGCTGATCCTGCTGTCCGACGTTGACGGGCTCTACACGGCATCGCCGGCGGTGGACCCGAACGCGCGGCACCTGCCCGAGATCGAGGCGATCACGCCGGAGATCGAGGCGATGGCGGGAGCGGCGGCATCGGAATTGTCGCGCGGCGGCATGCGCACCAAGATCGAGGCAGGCAAGATCGCGACGCAGGCGGGCACCGCGATGATCATCGCAAAGGGTTCACCCGAACATCCGCTCAAGGTTCTCGCCGAGGGCGGGATGTGCACGCTGTTCCATCCGGTCCAGGCGCCGGTTTCGGCGTGGAAGAGCTGGATCGCCGGGCAGCTGGAGCCACAGGGGCGCCTCGTCGTCGATGCCGGGGCGCATACGGCGCTGAAAACCGGCAAGAGTCTGCTGGCGGCCGGGGTGAAGCGCGTCGAAGGCGCGTTCGAGCGCGGCGACACGCTGGCGATCGTGCTGGAGGGAACCGGCAAGGAAATCGCGCGTGGGCTCGCTGGCTACGATTCCGGCGAGGCTGCCAGGATCGCCGGACGCAAGACCTCGGAAATCGAGGCCATCCTCGGCTATGCGCCGCGCGCAGCGATGATCCACCGTGACGACATGGTGGTAAAAAGCTAGGCCGGCCGCATGGACAAGGTCCTCGGAATCGGCGGGTTGTTCTTCCGGTCCTCCGATCCGGCCGGAAATCCGGTCGTATTGCGGGAACCGGCCGACCCGGCCGGATGCCGGGCCCAGCCGCCCGCATTGCCCTTCGCCGCGATGGGCGTTAAAGAAGCGGCTTCCGAAAAAGGACCGACGCCAATGCTTACCAGGGCCGATTCCAAGCCGACCGACATTGCCGCCCTGATGGCGGAGATGGGCGCACGCGCGAAGAAGGCGGCAAGGCCATTGGCGACCGCCACGACGGAGCAGAAGAACGCCGCGCTTACCACGATGGCGGATGCGCTCGTTTCCGGCAGCGACGACATCCTCGCCGCCAACGCCATCGACATGGTCAACGCAGAGGAAGCCGACCTGACGCCTGCCTCCAAGGACCGGCTCAGGCTGACGAAAGAGCGTGTGCAGGCGATGGCCGACGGTATTCGCGAAATCGCTGGCCTTGCCGACCCGGTCGGCTCGGTGATCGCCGCATGGGAGCGGCCGAACGGGCTGAAGATCGAGCGCGTGCGCACGCCGCTCGGCGTCATCGGCGTCATCTACGAAAGCCGTCCGAATGTGACCGCGGATGCAGGCACACTGTGCCTGAAGGCCGGCAACGCGGTGATCCTGCGCGGCGGCTCGGATTCGCTCAATTCCTCGGCGGCGATCCATGCCTGCATGGTCACGGGGCTCAAGGCCGCCGGCCTGCCGGAGGACGCCATCCAGCTGGTGCCCGTGACGGACCGCGCGGCGGTCGGCGAAATGCTGTCGGGCCTGAACGGAAGCATCGACGTGATCGTGCCGCGCGGCGGCCGCAGCCTGGTCGAGCGGGTGCAGAGCGACGCCCGGGTGCCGGTCTTCGCGCATCTGGAAGGGCTGTGCCATGTCTATGTCGACAAGTCGGCCCATCTCGAGATGGCGAAGTCGATCGTTGTCAACGCCAAGATGCGGCGCACCGGCATTTGCGGCGCGGCCGAGACGCTGCTGGTCGACCGTGCCGTCGCCGGCACGCATCTTGGCCCGATCCTCGACGCGCTCGATGCGGCGGAATGCGAGATCCGCGGCGATGCCGAAGTCTGCAAGCTGTGGCCGAAGGCAAAGCCGGCGACCGAGAAGGACTGGACGACGGAATATCTCGGCCCGATCATCACGGTCGGGCTGGTCGACGGGATCGACGGCGCGATCGACCATATCGCGCGCTATTCCTCCAACCACACCGAGGCGGTGATCGCCGAGGATCAGGCCGTCGTCGACAGGTTCTTCGCGGAAGTCGACAGCGCGATCCTGCTGCACAACGCCTCGACGCAGTTCGCCGACGGCGGCGAATTCGGCATGGGGGCGGAGATCGGCATCGCCACGGGCAAGATGCATGCGCGCGGGCCGGTCGGCGTCGAGCAGTTGACGTCGTTCAAGTATCTGGTGCGCGGCACCGGACAGATCCGGCCCTGACCGGCGCAATGACAGCGGCGGCACGGCACTTCCCGGGCGTCGCCCGCAAATATCTGCGCATGCCGCATGTCGAGGCGGGCATGACCGTCGGCCTGTTCGGCGGTTCGTTCAATCCGCCGCACCGGGGCCATCTGCTGGTGATCGAGACCGCGATCCGCCGGCTGAAACTCGACCAGCTGTGGTGGATCGTGACGCCGGGCAATCCGCTGAAGGACACGAGCGGCTTGCCGCCGCTCGCGGACCGGCTGGCCTGGTCGGAGGCGATCAACACCGACCCGAAGGTGCGAGTGACAGCTTTCGAGGCGTCGCACGACGTGCGCTTCACGGCCGACACGCTGGCGATCGTGCGGCGCTACAATCCGGGCGTCCGCTTCGTCTGGATCATGGGCGCGGACAATCTCGCGAGCTTCCACCGCTGGCAGAACTGGCGCGACATCGCGCTGACCTTTCCCATAGCGGTGGTCGATCGGCCGGGCTCGACGCTATCCTACCTGTCGTCGAAAATGGCGAAGACATTCGATTTTGCCCGCATCGACGAGGGCGACGCGGCACTGCTTACCGGCATGGCCGCGCCGGCCTGGACTTTCCTGCACGGGCCGCGTTCGCCGGTGTCATCGACTGCGATCCGCAACGGCGGAATACAAGACGTTAAAACAGCGTGAACGCAGCCGTCTTGAAAGTGTTAACGCCTCGTGACTATCTTTGGGGTGCGGAAGGGCGAATCACCGTCCGCATCGTTTGTTCCGATTCGAAAGGAAGCACTTGAGAACAACGACACTCAAGAAGGCCGCTCCGGCGCCTTCTGCACCCGGTATCGGCGAACATGACGCTGCGGACCGGGTTCTCGAACTGGTCCGGGAATGTCTCGAAGACTCCAAGGCCGAAGACATCATTTCCATCAATATCCAGGGCAAGTCCGCGATGGCCGATTACATGGTGATCGCATCGGGTCGTTCGCATCGTCACGTTGCGGCGGTGGCGGACCACGTGCTCAGGGCGTTGAAGGACGCCGGTTACGGCACCGCCAAGGTCGAGGGCCTGTCCGCAGCGGACTGGGTTCTGATCGACGCCGGCGACGTGATCGTGCATGTCTTCCGTCCGGAAGTCCGCGACTTCTACGCGCTGGAAAAAATGTGGCAGGAGCCTGAGGAAACGCAGGGCACCCTTCACTAAGGGTCCAAGCGGCTTCCGCCAGCACTGAAGCGCGATGCGGTTGACCATTTTTCCGGTAGGCCGGATGAAATCCGGCCCCGACGCCGAGCTTGTGACGCGCTACGCGGACCGGCTCGCCAAGACGGGAAGAGCGCTCGGATTCGACTTCGAGGGGCTTGTCGATATCCCGGAAAGCCGGGCGCAGACGGCCGAGCAACGCAAGGCCGACGAGGGAGAGCGGTGCGCCGCGCTGGCCCGCGAGACTTCCACCGTGCTGATCCTGCTCGACGAACGCGGCAAGTCGCCGTCGTCCCGGCAATTCGCCGAAAAACTCGCCGAGTACCGCGACGGGGGAACCGCGCGGATAATCTTCGCGCTCGGCGGGCCGGACGGCCACGACGCGGGCCTGCGCGACACGGCCGACATGGTGCTCTCTTTCGGCAACCAGACATGGCCGCACCAACTTGCCCGCATCATGCTGTGCGAACAGCTGTACCGTGCGATGACCATCCTTTCCGGCCATCCCTATCACCGCGATTGAGGGCGATTGCCACGATCTGGCCGAACTTGCCGGTATCTTCGCATCCATCGTCCGCGGGACACGCCCGCCGTTTGAAAGAATCGACGAGAGTGTCCAAGTCCTTGTTTTGTCGCGTTTCCGGAAGGCGAACCGGTTTCCACTTCGCCCGGAAACACTCTAGACTTCGCCGTCAAACGCCAATCGATTCGAATGTCCGACGCCCGATGCGCCTTTTGCCCCGTCACGCCTTGATGCTGATCGCCTGTCTTGCCGGCGGCGCGGCGCACGCTCAGGACGGCGGCGACGCGGACGCGCTGGCGAAAAACCTCGAACAGAACGCCACCGAACTGACGAGCATCCTGCGCGAGCAGGCGATCTCGGCGAAGCGTAGCGGCGAACTGGAAGAGGAGGTCAACCGCATCCGCAAGGACCGCGAATCGCTCAACACGGCGATCATCCAGGCGGCCAAGACCGAAAAGAAGCTCGCCGCCGACGTGCTCGACCTGGAGGACCGGCTGGTCTCCACCGGACGCGAGGCCGATACGGTGCGGGCCAGCCTGAGCGAACGAAAGGCGCTGCTGGCCGAAGTGCTCGCGGCGTTGCAGCGCATGGGGCTCAATCCGCCGCCGGCGATCCTGGTGACGCCGGCGGACGCGCTGTCGTCGGTCCGAAGCTCGATCCTTCTTTCGGCAGTCGTGCCGGGTATGCGCGAGGAAACGCAGGTGCTGATCGCCGACCTGAAGGAGTTGCAGCGCCTGACGGCAACTTTCGAGGCCGAACGCGAACAGCTGCGCACAACGCTTGTGACGCAGAAGGAAGAGCAGACCCGGCTTTCACTTTTGCTTGAGGAGAAGAAGTCGCTGGAGACCCGAAAGGCCGGGGATCTTGCCGCCGAACAGAAACGCGCGGCGGAACTGGCCGCGAAGGCGGCAAACCTGCAGGATCTGATCGCCTCGATCGAAACGGAAATTCAGTCGGCTCGCGACGCCGCGGAACAGGCGCGGACGGAAACCCAGCGGCGCCTTGAAGAGGGCCGCGAACGTGCTGAAAACCAAGAGCTTTCGGCTGCCCGGATCACCCCGGCCTATGCATTCTCGGAGCTTCTCGGCGAGCTCGGCAAACCGGTCAGCGGCCGTACAATAACCGCATTTGGTGACGATGACGGACTTGGTGGCAGGGCCCAGGGCGACACGATCGAAGCTGAACCGGGGGCCTATGTAACCGCTCCGTCGGACGGGTGGGTGCTCTATGCGGGGCCGTTCCGTTCCTACGGACAACTCTTGATCCTGAATGTCGGTGATGAGTATCATGTTGTACTCGCTGGCATGGAACGTATCGATGTCAGTCAGGGTCAGTTTGTATTGGCCGGGGAACCGGTAGGCACGATGGGCAGGATTCATCTGGCGAGCATTTCGGCGGCGGCCGCTGAAAACGAGAATCCGACGCTCTATGTAGAGTTCAGAAGAAACGGCAAGCCGGTAGATCCCGGTCCCTGGTGGGAACAGATCGCCTCTGGAAGGACGTAGACACATGATTCGTAAGTTCTCATTGCTCTTTGCCGGCGCCTTGATGGGGGCGGCCTCGATGCTGGCATTCAGCGGAGACGGGCTGATCCCGGCGAACGCCGCGGGCACCGATACCTACAAGCAGCTCGCAATCTTCGGTGACGTGTTCGAGCGCGTGCGCGCCAACTACGTCGAGGAGCCGAGCGACAAGACGCTCGTCGAGAGCGCCATCAACGGCATGCTCACCTCGCTCGACCCGCACTCGTCGTTCATGAACGCGGACGAATCCGCCGACATGCGCACAGAGACGAAGGGCGAATTCGGCGGCCTCGGCATCGAGGTCACGATGGAAGACGAACTCGTCAAGGTGATCTCGCCGATGTTCGGCACCCCGGCCGAGAAGGCGGGCGTGCTCGCCGGCGACCTGATCGCCGAAATCGACGGCGAGGAAGTGCGCGGCCTGACCTTGCAGGACGCGGTCGACAAGATGCGCGGCGCGGTCAACACGCCGATCGAGCTGACGATCCTGCGCGAAGGCGCCGACAAGCCGATGAAGATCACGGTCATCCGCGACATCATCAAGGTTCAGGCGGTGCGGTTCCGTGCCGAGGGCGACGTCGGCTATCTGCGCGTGATCAAGTTTACCGAACAGACATTCGACGACCTCGAACAGGGCATCACGAAGCTGACCGAGGAGATTGGCAAGGACAAGGTCAAGGGCTTCGTTCTCGACCTGCGTCTCAATCCGGGCGGCCTGCTCGACCAGGCGATCAACGTGTCCGACGCGTTCCTCGACAAGGGCCTGATCGTTTCGACGCGCGGCCGCGACGACCGCGACAGCCGCCGCTATTCGGCGCGTCCGGGCGACCTGACCGACGGCAAGCCGCTTATCGTGCTGATCAATGGCGGCTCGGCGAGCGCGTCCGAGATCGTCGCCGGCGCGCTGCAGGATCATCGCCGCGCGACCGTTGTCGGCACGCAGTCCTTTGGCAAGGGCTCGGTGCAGACCATCATCCCGCTCGGCGAGGACATCGGCGCGCTGCGCCTGACGACGGCGCTGTACTACACGCCGGCCGGCACCTCGATCCAGGGCAAGGGCATCACGCCGGACGTCAAGGTCGAGCAAACCATTCCGGAAGAACTGCTCGGACGCGACCTGACGCGCGGCGAATCCGACCTGCGCGGCCACATCACCGGCAACCAGGAAGACGAAACCGGCTCGGGCTCGATCGCCTATGTTCCGCCGGAGGCAAAGGACGACGATCAGCTGAACTACGCGCTGGCGCTGATACACGGCGAGAAGAGCGATCCGGCCTTTCCGCCGGACCCGGCAAAGGCGCTCCCGAACTGATCGTTGCCAAAGGGACAAGCTCCCATGTTACAAAAGGCCGCCGGAAACGGCGGCCTTTTGATTCGCGGCGGCAGGCACCATGAACGATCTCAACGCACCTCTGGGACAGACCCGCGGGAAGCCGGGCGGAAACGGCGCGCGATCACCGAGAGTCTCGCCGCGACGTCGGCTCGACGTCGCGAGAGGTGTCTCGGCCGCGTCGCTGTTTGCCGTCGTCGCGGGGCTTAACGCTTATGCGCTGGCGGCGCGCGACTCACTTCCCGACACCGCGCCCATCACGCTTGCCGAGGCCGCTCCGGCGCCGGTCGACCAGAATGCCGTCACCGGGACGGTCGCGGCCGCTCCGCAGGGCGCGGCGGATGGCGTCAAGGTCGCCTATGGCGAGCCGCCCAACGGCCCGCAGGACGGCGTCGGCAAAGCTGCGCCGCAGCCGGACCCGGGGCCGATCGAGGGACGGATTTCGGAAGGGGGCCCGAAGATCATCGTCGTGCGCGATCCGTCGGCTGCCTCGGTCGGCCAGCCGCTTCAGGTTGCCTATCTGCCGGACGACGACGCGCTGGAATCGAGCGAATTCGGCGACCTGCCGGTCCGCACGGCGGACGGGCGGCGGCCGATGGACATCTATGCGCGGCCGTGGTCGACGGCAGGCGGAAAGCGCATCGCGGTCGTCATCGGCGGGCTCGGCCTGTCGCAGACGGGCACCCAGCGCGCGCTGAAGGAACTGCCGCCGGAAATCACGCTGGCGTTCGCGCCGCAGGGCAACAGTCTCCAGCGCTGGATGACCGAGGCGCGCAAGGCCGGCCACGAATTGCTGGTGCAGGTTCCGATGGAGCCGTTCGACTATCCGCGCAACGATCCGGGGCCGCAAACGCTGACAGTAGCGGCCAACGAAGACGCGAACCTCTCCAACCTTCGCTGGGCGCTCGGCCAGATCACCAACTATACGGGCATCGTCAATTATCTCGGCGGCCGCTTCGCCACCGACGACAAGGCGATAGGCCCGGTGCTGAAGGAAATCGGCGGGCGCGGGTTGCTCTACATGAACGACGGCACGGCGGGCGGCGAGAACCTCGCATCGCTCGCCCACGCCTATGACGTCCCCTATGTGACGGGCCAGGTCGTGCTCGACGCGACGCAGGACCCCGCCGCGATCAACGCGCGGTTGAAGGAACTGGAAAAGATCGCCGAAGCGCAGGGGACGGCGATCGGCACCGGCTCGGCCTTCGAGGCGACCGTCGGGGCCGTCGCGGCCTGGGCCAACGGCGCCAAGAAGCGCGGATTCGAGATCGTCGGCGTTTCGGCGCTGGCGCGGTAGGGCGGGCATGGGGAGGAAGGCAATGAAGATTGCTCCGGAAAACCTGCCTTACAGGCCATGTGTCGGGATCATGGTGCTGAACGCCGACGGGCTGGTGTGGGCGGGCAAGCGCGCCAAGGAAGGCAATACCGAATATTCCGGCCACCCAAAGCTGTGGCAGATGCCGCAAGGCGGCATCGACAAGGACGAGGATCCCTTGCCCGCGGCCTTCCGCGAGCTCTACGAGGAAACCGGCATGCGCTCGGTCGAAATGGTCGAGGAAGCGCCGGAGTGGATCAATTACGACCTGCCGCAGGATATGATCGGTATCGGCCTGAAGGGCAAGTATCGGGGCCAGACGCAGAAATGGTTCGCCATGCGCTTCACCGGCGACGAGTCAGAGATCCAGATCGACCCGCCCCCGGAAGGGCACGAGCGCGAATTCGAGGAATGGGCCTGGTTGCCAATGGCAGACCTGCCGGAGCTGATCGTTCCGTTCAAGCGCAATGTCTATGACGAGGTGGTGCGGGTATTCGGGCATCTGGCCGGGGCGAAGACGAAATGATGCTGATCGGGCTTCTCGGCGGTATGAGCTGGGAATCGACGGCGGCCTATTACCGGGCGATGAACGAGATGACCAGGACGGCGCTCGGCGGGCACCACTCCGCGCGCATCCTGCTGCACTCGGTCGATTTCGAGCCGATCCAGAAGCTGCAACACGAAGGCAAATGGGGCCAATGCGCGCGCATTCTGGTCGATGCCGCCAAATCGCTGAAGGCCGGCGGGGCTTCCTTCCTGGTTATTGCAACCAACACGATGCACAAGCTGGCCGACGAGATCGAGGAAGGGTCCGGCCTGCCGGTGCTGCATATCGCCGACCCGACCGGCGAGGCGATCGTCAGGGCCGGCTACAGGAAGGTCGGGTTGCTCGCGACGCGCTTCACAATGGAGGAGATGTTCTACCGTCACCGGCTGGAGAGCCGCTTCCATCTCGACGTCGTCATCCCCGACGAAGAGGAGCGCTCCGACATCCACCGCATCATCTACGACGAATTGTGCCTCGGAACGGTGCTTGAATCCTCGGCGGCGAGATACCGGCAGGTAATCGACCATATGAAATGGGCCGGCTGCGAGGCGGTTATCCTCGGCTGCACCGAGATTTCGATGCTGATCAAGCCGGGCGAGGCCGCCGTGCCGGTGTTCGACACGACGGCGCTGCATGCGCAGGCGGCCGTCGCGCTGTCTCTGCAGGGCGATCTGCTCGGCCTGAACACGTGAAACCGCCCGCCGCCTGAACACCCGGAAACGAAAAAGGCCCGCCGAGGCGGGCCATTTCCAAACTCCCTGTCCGCACCGTCAGGCCGGCAGGATCGCGCCCTGCAGCGTGGTCAGCTGGTCGAGATAGAGCTGGGCCTTGGTAACCGCTTCGTCGCTCTTGGCGTCTGCCAGATCCTCGCGCGCATCCTGGACGCGCTGGGCGATGTCGGCCGCGTCGATGTCCTTCACGTTGACGGCCGATTCGGCGAGCAGCGTGCAGGAATCCGGCACGATGTCGACGAAGCCGCCGAAGACGCAGTAGCGTTCCTGGCTGCCGGCGGCATTCGTCACCTCGACGACGCCCGGCTGCAGCGTGGCCATCAGCGGGGCGTGCCTCGACAGCACGGTGAAATAGCCTTCCTGGCCCGGCACCACGACTTCCAGCACGTCTTCCGAAACCAGAAGGCGCTCGGGCGAGACCAGTTCGAATTTGAATGCGTCAGCCATGTTTCAGATCACTCAGCCTGGGTTTTGGACAGCGTCGCGACGAAGCCGAGAGCCACCCCGATCGCCGCCCCGGCGATCACGTTGAAAGCGGTCGTGTTGGCGTAGTTCACGCCGATAAACTGATCGAGCGAATCGGGCCCGATCATCAAGCCGGTCAGGGCGCCCGCCAGCGCGATTTCCGCTATCGCGATCAATCGGCTCATGGCGTCGCCCCTCTCCGGTCGATGTTGGCGTCAGGCTGCTTCGGCAGCCAGGCGCTTTGCCTTTTCCATGGCTTCCTCGATGGTGCCGACCATGTAGAAGGCAGCTTCGGGAAGGTGGTCGTAATCGCCGGCAACAAGGCCCTTGAAGCCCTTGATGGTGTCGGCGAGGTCGACGAGCTTGCCCGGCGCGCCGGTGAAGACTTCGGCGACGAAGAAGGGCTGCGACAGGAAGCGCTCGATCTTGCGGGCGCGCGCCACGGTCAGCTTGTCCTCTTCCGACAGTTCGTCCATGCCAAGGATGGCGATGATGTCCTGCAGCGACTTGTAGCGCTGCAGCGTCTGCTGGACGTCGCGGGCCACCTGGTAGTGTTCTTCGCCGACGACCTGCGGGTCGAGCATGCGCGAGGTGGAGTCGAGCGGGTCCACGGCCGGGTAGATGCCCTTCTCGGCGATGGCGCGGTTCAACACCGTCGTCGCGTCGAGGTGGGCGAAGGAGGTCGCCGGGGCCGGGTCGGTCAAGTCGTCGGCGGGCACGTAGATGGCCTGCACCGAGGTGATCGAGCCCTTGGTTGTGGTGGTGATGCGTTCCTGCATCTGCCCCATGTCGGTCGCCAGCGTCGGCTGGTAACCCACGGCCGACGGGATGCGGCCGAGCAGGGCCGACACTTCCGAACCGGCCTGGGTGAAGCGGAAGATGTTGTCGACGAAGAACAACACGTCCTGACCGGAGTCCCGGAATTCCTCGGCGATGGTCAGGCCGGTCAGAGCGACGCGCGCGCGGGCCCCCGGAGGCTCGTTCATCTGGCCGTAAACGAGCGCGGCCTTGGAGCCCTCGCCGCCGCCGGCCTTGTTGACGCCCGATTCGATGAACTCGTGATAGAGGTCGTTGCCTTCACGGGTGCGCTCGCCGACGCCGGCGAACACCGAGTAACCGCCATGCGCCTTGGCGACGTTGTTGATCAGTTCCTGGATGAGAACGGTCTTGCCCACGCCGGCGCCGCCGAACAGGCCGATCTTGCCGCCCTTCGCGTAAGGCGCGAGCAGGTCGAGGACCTTGATGCCGGTGACGAGGATCTCGGCTTCCGTCGACTGCTCGACATAGGCGGGGGCTTCCTGGTGAATGCCGCGCGATTTCTTCGCCTTGACCGGGCCCGCTTCGTCGACCGGCTCGCCAATCACGTTGATGATGCGGCCGAGCATTTCCGGTCCGACCGGAACGGTGATCGGGCTACCCGTGTCTACAACCGGCTGGCCGCGTACGAGGCCTTCGGTGGAGTCCATCGCGATGCAGCGAACGGTGTTCTCGCCGAGATGCTGCGCCACTTCCAGCACGAGGCGCTGGCCGTTGTTGACGGTTTCCACCGCGTTCAGAATATTCGGCAGATGCCCGCTGAACTGCACGTCGACGACGGCGCCGATCACCTGAGTGACCTTGCCTTCCGGGCCTTTGGCCAGTTTCACGGCGGCCGGTTTCTTTACTGCTGCTCTTGCCATCGTGTTACCCTTCCTTAAAGCGCTTCCGCGCCAGAGATAATTTCAATGAGTTCCTTGGTGATCTGTGCCTGACGCTGGCGGTTGTAGCTCATCGTCAGCTTTTCGATCATTTCACCGGCGTTGCGCGTGGCGTTGTCCATCGCGCTCATGCGTGCGCCCTGTTCGGACGCGGCGTTCTCGAGCAAAGCCCGGAAAATCTGCACCGATATGTTGCGCGGGATCAGATCGGAGAGAATCGTTCCGGCGTCCGGCTCGTATTCGTAGATCGCATCGCCGGCGGTCGCCGCCTCGGTCGCCGGGGCCATCGCGGGGATCATCTGCTGAGCGGTCGGGATCTGCTGGATCACCGACTTGAATTCCGAATAGAACAGCGTGCAGACGTCGAACTCGCCGGCGTCGAACAGATCGATCACCTTCCTGCCGATCGCGTCGGCATTGACGAAGCCGAGCTTCTTGACATCACGCAGGTCGACGCGGTCGATCACATGGCTTCCAAGGTCACGACGAAGGATGTCATAGCCCTTCTTGCCGACGGTGATGATCTTGACCGTCTTGCCCTGGGCGAGAAGCACACGGGCATGTTCGCGCGCCAGGCGGGCGATCGAGGAGTTGAAGCCGCCGCACAGGCCGCGCTCGGCGGTGCAGACGAGCAGCAGATGCGTATCGTCGGCTCCGGTGCCCACCATCAGCTTCGGCGCATCGTCGCCGCCGCCAAGGGTCTGGGCGACATTGGCGAGCACCGCACCCATGCGCTGGGAATAGGGACGCGCGGCTTCGGCGGCGTCCTGGGCGCGACGAAGCTTGGCGGCCGCGACCATCTGCATGGCCTTGGTGATCTTCTGCGTCGCCTTGACCGAAGAGATGCGGTTTCGGAGGTCCTTGAGTGAAGGCATGCCGGAACTTTCCGTTCGTTGGTTTCGACCTGTGCCTTACGCGAAGGACTTCGCGAAAGCGTCGATCTGCGCCTTCAGCTTGGCCTCGGTCTCGTCGGAAAGCTTCTGCTCGCTGCGGATGGTTTCGAGCACGTCCTTTCCTTCCGAACGCATATGGCTGAGAAGGCCCTGCTCGAACTTGCCGACCTGGTTGACGGCCAGCTTGTCGAGGTAACCCTTCACGCCGGCATAGATCACGGCGACCTGCTCTTCCGTCTTCAGCGGCGAGAACTGCGGCTGCTTGAGGAGTTCGGTCAGGCGCGCACCGCGATTGAGCAAGCGCTGGGTGGCGGCGTCGAGGTCGGAACCGAACTGCGCGAAGGCCGCCATTTCGCGGTACTGCGCGAGTTCGCCCTTGATCGAGCCCGCAACCTGTTTCATCGCCTTGATCTGGGCGGCGGAGCCGACGCGCGACACCGAGAGACCGACGTTCACGGCCGGGCGGATGCCCTGGAAGAACAGATCGGTTTCAAGGAAGATCTGGCCGTCGGTGATCGAGATCACGTTGGTCGGGATGTAAGCCGACACGTCATTGGCCTGCGTCTCGATGATCGGCAGGGCGGTAAGCGAACCGGACCCGTGATCCTCGTTGAGTTTCGCGGCGCGTTCCAGCAGGCGCGAGTGCAGGTAGAAGACGTCGCCAGGATAAGCTTCGCGTCCCGGCGGACGGCGCAGGAGCAGCGACATCTGGCGGTATGCGACGGCCTGCTTGGACAGGTCGTCATAGGCGATCAGGGCGTGCATGCCGTTATCGCGGAAATACTCGCCGATGGTGCAGCCGGCAAACGGCGCCAGATACTGCATCGGCGCGGCGTCGGATGCGGTGGCGGCGATGATCACCGAATACTCGAGCGCGCCGCGCTCTTCCAGGATCTTCACGAACTGGGCGACAGTGGAACGCTTCTGGCCGACGGCGACGTAGACGCAGTAGAGCTTTTCCTTTTCCGGGCCGTTGTCGTGGATCGGCTTCTGGTTGAGGAAGGTGTCGAGGATGATGGCGGTCTTGCCGGTCTGGCGGTCGCCGATAACCAGTTCGCGCTGGCCGCGGCCGACCGGGATCAGGGCGTCGATGGCCTTCAGGCCGGTCGACATCGGCTCATGCACCGACTTGCGGGGGATGATGCCGGGGGCCTTGACGTCGACGCGCATGCGGGTCTTCGACTTGATCGGGCCCTTGCCGTCGATCGGATTTCCGAGCGCGTCGACGACGCGGCCGAGCAGTTCCTTGCCCACCGGAACGTCCACGATGGCGCCGGTCCGCTTGACGGTGTCGCCTTCCTTGATGTCACGGTCGGAGCCGAAGATCACGACGCCGACATTGTCGGTTTCGAGGTTGAGCGCCATGCCCCGGACGCCGCCCGGGAATTCGACCATTTCGCCGGCCTGGACGTTATCGAGGCCGTAGACGCGGGCGATGCCGTCTCCGACGGACAGAACGGAACCGACCTCGGAAACCTGGGCTTCCTGCCCGAAGTTCTTGATCTGGTCTTTAAGGATTGCGGAAATTTCCGCGGCGCGAATATCCATCAGCCGACCTCTTTCAGCGCGAGCTTCATTGATGACAATTTGGTGCGAAGCGACGTGTCGATCTGGCGCGAGCCGATCTTGACGACCAATCCGCCGAGCAGCGACGGATCGACGGTCACGTTGATGTCCACGTCTTTACCGGCAACGTCCTTCAACGTCGCCTTGAGTTCCTTTTCCTGGGCGGCCGTCAGCGTGAAGGCGCTGGTCACGTCCGCATTGACGACGCCCTTGTGGGCGGCGGAGATGGCGCGGAAAGCCTCGATCATGGCCGGAACCGCGAACAGGCGGCGGTTGGAGGCGACGACCTTCAGGAAATTGGCGACCAGCCCTTCGAGGCCGGCCTTTGCTGCGATCGCGGTAATCGCGCGGAGCTGTTCGTCGGTGGAGAAGACCGGGCTGCCGATCAGGCGCCGCAG
>JBAQHA010000610.1:0-1547 GCA_049288075.1 Oricola sp. | reverse complement strand
CCGTTTTGAGGTTAGTCTCTGTTCGTGATGGATGGAGAGACGGGAATGAAGCGGAGCCGGTATGCCGACGATCAGATCATCGGGATTTTAAAGGAGCATGAGGCAGGTCTTTCGGCCGCTGAGCTATGCCGGAAGCACGGCATCAGTGATGCGACCTTCTATAAGTGGCGCGCCAAATATGGTGGCATGGATGTCTCCGATGCCAAGCGTCTGAAGGCTTTGCAGGAGGAGAACGCCAAGCTGAAGAAGCTTTTGGCGGAGTCGATGCTTGACGTGGCGACGCTGCGCGAGTTGCTCGGAAAAAACTTCTGACGCCCAGGGCGAGGAGAACTGCCGTGGACTGGGCGATCCAGGAGAGGAACTACTCACAGCGCCGAGCCTGTGCGCTGGTCGGCATGGCGCCGAAGACCTATCGTTATGCGCCCAGGCGGGCGGATGATAAGGCCATCCGCGAGCGGCTGCGGGTTCTGGCGTCAGAACGCCGGCGCTTCGGCTATCGGCGGCTGCATGTTTTGCTCGCCAGGGAAGGGATGCGGCTCAATCGCAAGAAGCTTTACCGGCTGTACCGGGAGGAGAGACTGACGGTTCGCAAGCGCGGCGGGCGGAAGCGGGCGCTGGGCACCAGGGCGCCGCTGGCTTTGCCGCAGGGGCGCAATCAGCGCTGGTCGTTGGATTTTGTCGCCGACAGTCTTGTCGATGGACGGCGCTTCCGCATTCTCGCGGTGGTCGACGACTTCAGCCGCGAATGCCTGGCTCTGGTGGCGGATACCTCGCTGTCCGGCCAGCGCGTTGCCCGAGAGCTCGACCGGATCGGAGCCTTCCGCAAGCTGCCCTGCCTGATCGTCAGCGACAACGGCACGGAACTGACCTCGAACGCGATCCTTTCCTGGCAGCAGGAACGTGGCGTCGACTGGCATTACATTGCGCCGGGCAAACCGATGCAGAACGGTTTTGCAGAGAGCTTCATCGGCCGGCTGCGCGACGAGTGCCTCAACGAGCATCTGTTCAGTTCACTGAAGGACGCTCGCCGGATCCTCGAGGTCTGGCGGATCGATTACAACACCCAGCGGCCACATTCGAGCCTCCAGGGGCTCACGCCGATCGAGTTTGCAGCCCACCCCAATCAGGGGCATAACCAGAACAGACTCTCCTTATGAACGAGGGCACTACGGGGAGCAGGTCATGCTGGACGAAGCCGGAGCATATCCCCCACTTCTTCATCCCTGCACCGCATAAGGTGACTTCAGTGGATATCGACCTGCGGGTCGGCGGCCGCTTCAACACGACTTTTGAGGTGGACGGCAATGTGATGGACAACAAGGGCGTCTATCTGGAGGTCGTGCCGGAGGAAAAGCTCGTGTTCACCAATGCTTATACCGAAGGCTGGAAACCCGCGCCCGAGCCATTCATGACCGCAATCCTCCTCCTGGCGGATGCGCCTGGCAGTGGCACGACCTACACGGCGATCGCCCGCCACCGCAATCCCAATAGTCGGAAGACGCACGAAGATATGGGGTTCTTCGACGGCTGGGGCACGGTGGTAACGC
>JBAQHA010000609.1:0-4552 GCA_049288075.1 Oricola sp. | reverse complement strand
GACGGTCTTCGCCCGCACGCCCAACCAGGACGCCTATATCCGCGCCCTCGACCGTTCCGAACTCGTCTTCGGCATCGGCCCGGCCGGCACCGGCAAGACCTATCTCGCCGTCGCGCATGCGGCGATGTTGCTCGAGCGGGGCGCCGTGGAGCGTATCATCCTGTCGCGTCCGGCCGTCGAAGCCGGCGAGCGCCTCGGCTTCCTGCCCGGCGACATGAAGGAGAAGGTCGATCCCTACCTGCGTCCGCTCTATGACGCGCTCTACGACATGATCCCTGCCGACAAGGTCGAGCGCGCGCTCGCCGCCGGCGTGATCGAGATCGCGCCTCTCGCCTTCATGCGCGGCCGCACGCTGGTCAACGCCGCCGTCATCCTCGATGAGGCGCAGAACACCACGCCGATGCAGATGAAGATGTTTCTGACCCGCCTCGGCGAGAACTCCATGATGATGGTGACGGGCGATCCGACCCAGGTCGACCTGCCGCTCGGCCACAAGTCCGGCCTTGTCGAGGCGCTGCACGTGCTGCGCGACGTGCCGGGTATCGTCATGGTGCGTTTCGGCGAGAAGGACGTCGTGCGCCATCCGCTGGTCGGGCGGATCGTCGCGGCCTACGAAGCCCAGGACTGATCGCCGTGGCGATCGCCATCGATGTCGCGGTCGAGGCCGGCGGCTGGGCCGGCGAGGCCGAGCTCGAAGCCATCGCCCGCGCGAGCGTCGACGCGGCTTCCGCGCGGCTGGGTCTCGGCGAAGCGGAGAGCGAGCTTTCCATCCTGTTCACCGATGATGCGGCGATGCGAAAGCTCAACGCCGAATGGCGCGGCAAGGACAAGCCGACCAACGTGCTGTCCTTTCCCGCCTTCGATCTCGAACCGGGCGACGATCCCGGCCCGATGCTCGGAGATATCGTTGTCGCGCATGAGACGGTCGCCGAGGAATCGCGGCTTGAAGGCAAGGCCTTCGATGACCATCTGCGTCATCTGATCGTTCATGGTTTTTTGCATCTTTTGGGCTACGACCACGAAAACGATGACGAGGCCGACGAAATGGAGGCCGCGGAACGCGCAATTCTTGCTGACATGGGCGTTTCCGATCCCTATTCTGTCAACGACTGAAACACGCAACGCTTTATGACCACGAACGACAGCGAAGCCGCCAGGCCCGAAGGCCCGGACGACGCCGATCCCCGAAGTCCCGGCGCGGATTCCGGCAAGTCACGCGGCCAACCGGGATTCTTCCACCGCCTTCTTTACCTTTTCAGGCCGCAATCGGCCGCGACCATCCGCGAGAACCTGCAGGACGCGCTTGCCGGACATGGCGAGTGGGACCAGACGATTACGCCCTCCGAGCGCGCGATGCTGCACAACATCCTGCGTTTGCGCGAGGTGCGCGTCGAGGACGTGATGATCCCGCGCGCGGAAGTCGACGCCGTCGACCAGAAGACGACGCTGGGCGAACTGCTGAAGCTGTTCGAGGAGTCCGGCCACAGCCGCATGCCTGTCTATGACGAGACGCTCGACGACCCGCGCGGCATGGTTCACATCCGCGATGTGGTCGCGATGATCACCAAACTTGCAAGCGAGAAGAAACGTGTCCGTCGCAAGCCTGGCGCTCCGCCGGTCGGTCACAATTCCAACGGCCAGTTCGACCTCGGCAAGGTCGATCTCGATCGCACCATCGAGGAACTGAAGCTGCCGCGCGACGTATTGTTCGTGCCGCCTTCGATGCTCGCCGCCGACCTGATGGCCCGCATGCAGGCGCAGCGCATCCAGATGGCGCTGGTCATCGACGAATATGGCGGCACCGACGGTCTCGTTTCGCTGGAGGACATCGTCGAGATGGTCGTCGGCGACATTGAGGACGAGCACGACGAGGACGAGGCGCTGTTCTCGCAGTCCGAAAACGGAACGATCATCGCCGACGCCCGCGTCTATCTGGACGAACTGTCTAGCGTGCTTGGTACGGAATTCCTCGAGGCCGCGCGCACCGAGGATGACGACGTCGACACTGTCGGCGGCCTGATCTTCTCCATTCTCGGCCGCATTCCCGTGCGCGGCGAGGTCATCGCATCCTTCGCGGGGTACGAGTTCGAAATTCTCGAGGCCGATCCGCGCCGCATCAAGCGGGTGCGGATCGTGCGCGCCAAGCGCCGGCCGGGCCGCCGCGAGCATCCCGAGCGCGAAACCGCCGGGCCATTTGCCGGGACGGAACCGCCCCCGGACGCCCCGGTAAAAGCGGCGGAAAAAGCCGAGTGACATCGCCTCGCCGCCGCAGGGCTGATAAACCAGCCGTGAATGAATGATTCGGGCCCGGGCCGGCGTATGGAGCGTCTAGCCAATCGCATATTGCTGATGACCGGCTGGCGGCGTGTCGGCCTCGCGGTCGCCGCTGGCGCGTTGTCGGCCCTCGCTCAGGCCCCGTTCAACCTCTTCGCCGTCTGTTTCATCACCTTCCCGGTGCTCGTCTTCCTGCTTGACGGCGCCATCGCGCGGCCGTCGCGCTCCTGGATCGCTGCCGCATGGCCGGCTTTTGCGACCGGCTGGTGGTTCGGCTTCGCCTATTTCGCCGCCGGCCTGTGGTGGATCGGAAATGCCCTGTTCGTCGAGGCGAGGGAGTTCCTCTGGCTCTGGCCGTTCGCGCTGCTCGGCATTCCGGCCGCGCTTGCCCTCTTCTACGGCCTCGCGGCCGTGCTTGCCCGCATGATGTGGTCCGATGGCGTCGCCCGCTTCGCAGCGCTCGCCTTCGGCTTCGGCGTCGCCGAATGGCTGCGCGGCTTCGCCTTCACCGGTTTCCCGTGGAACGCCATGGGCTATGCCGCCATGCCGGTTCCGATGCTGATGCAGTCGGCCTCTGTTCTCGGCGTCCTCGGCATGAACGCGCTCGCCGTTTTCGCCTTCGCCTTGCCCGCGGGCATTGCCGCCGGCCGCTGGCGCGCCGTTTTCTCGACAATGCTGCTGGCCGTCCTCGTCGGCGCCCATGCCGGATATGGCTGGTGGCGTCTGGATCATGCGCCCGGCGACGCGGGGCAGGGTCCTCTGGTGCGCATCGTGCAGCCTGCCATCGACCAGTCGAAGAAATGGGACGCGGCGCAACGCACCGAGATCTTCGACACGCTGCTGGCGCTGACGAAGGAACCAGGCGATTCGGGCGAGAAGCCGAAAATCATCGTCTGGCCGGAAACGTCGGTGCCCTTCATCCTGACTGAGGCCCCCGACGCCGTCGCCGCGATCGCCGATGCGCTCGACGCGGATCAGGTCCTGCTCGCGGGCGCCGTGCGCGCCGCCGAGACGAGTGGCGACAGCGGCCGGCTCTATTACAATTCGATTCTCGCTGTGAATGGCGACGGCGTCATCTTCGACGCGGCGGACAAGAGGCACCTCGTGCCCTTCGGAGAATATCTTCCCTTCAAGGCGGTCGCCGACCGGCTCGGCCTCAAGAAGATAGCCGACGCCGACCGAGGCTACACGGCGGCCGAGGGCCGCCGCACCCTGTCGCTGCCCGGCGGCGTCGCCGCGCTGCCGTCGGTTTGCTACGAGGCGATTTTTCCCTATGAAACTCAAGCAGATGGCGATCCGGCTACCGTCATCGTCAATGTCACCAACGACGCGTGGTACGGCGATACGCCCGGTCCCTATCAGCATCTCCAGCAGGGTCGTATTCGCGCCGTGGAGAACGGCCTGCCGATGGTTCGCGCCGCCAATAACGGGGTGTCGGCGATCTTCGACCCTTGGGGCCGCCAGGCGGATGCGCTCGGCTATGGCGTCAAGGGCGCGGTCGAGGCGCGTCTCGCCGACCCCCTGTCGGGCACGCTCTACCGCCAATATGGTCGCCGGTTCTTCTGGGCGTTGCTGCTCGTCCTTGCGGCCCTTGCGGCAACTGGGCGTTATGCGGAACGTGCGTGGCGCGCGCGCAGGCACCCGTAAAATGACGCGCTTTGTACAATGCAATATCCGCTGCTATGATGTTTACGTTACGTCGGCTATTCCCCCTGCCGACACCAACTGGTCCTTGGAACGAAAAACATAAAGAGCCACCAGTGTGGCAAGGACATCGAATGGCCGATAACAAGAAACAACCCAACCCGATCGATATTCACGTAGGCGGACGGATCAGGCTCCGCAGGACCATGCTCGGCATGAGCCAGGAAAAGCTCGGCGAGGCGTTGGGCATCACCTTCCAGCAGGTCCAGAAATACGAGAAGGGCACCAACCGCGTCGGCGCAAGCCGGCTGCAGAACATCGCCGCCGTCCTCGGCGTGCCGGTTTCCTTCTTCTTCGAGGATGCTCCCGGCGACGGCGGCGCTAAGTCGGCCGACGGCATGGCGGAGAGTTCGTCGGCTTATGTCGTCAACTTCCTGTCGAGTTCGGAAGGGCTTCAGCTCAACCGCGCTTTCGTCAAGATCGCCGACAGCCGCATACGTCGGCGCATCATCGATCTGGTCAAGGCGCTCGCCGCCGAAGCCGAGGACGACTGACCGCCGGCCGGCGTCGCGGGATATGCACTTATCCTTATATCTTTAAGCGAAATCCCGTTTTCGCTTGACCGAAATTGACC
>JBAQHA010000608.1:0-1736 GCA_049288075.1 Oricola sp. | reverse complement strand
ACGCGCTTCAAGGCGATCGGGAAGCCACGATCGTCCTTGTATGCCGAACCGACAAACGCTCGGCCGCGGCGGCCGGGCAACTCCGGACCTCCGGTTTTACCGACATACGCGTCCTGCGCGGCGGCATGGAGCGATGGAAGTCCCTGGGCTCCGACGCCGCAGGCGCCGGCTATGGGTCGGCCACTGCGAGCCAGGTCCGACCCGGCCGGTCCGCCAACAACCGGGGAGCCTCACATGAAACATCTTCTGATCCTGAACGACCCGCCCTACGGCACCGAACGAAGCTATAACGGCCTGCGCATGGCGCATGCCCTGGCAAAAAACGACGCGCAAGGCGAGGTGACCGTCTTCCTGATGGCCGACGCCGTCCTCTGCGCGAAGACGGGCCAGAAGACGCCCGACGGCTACTACAACCTCGAGCGCATGGTGCATCACGTGATCTCGGCCAAGGGGCGGGTGCTCATGTGCGGCACCTGCATGGATGCGCGAGGGCTGACGGCCGGGCCTATCGCTGCCGCAGCAGGGCTGCTTCCCGTGCGGCGCGGGCCGGGAAGGAGGTGAGGGCGCGCGAAAGCACCGTTCCGGATTCTGTCCGGCGGGCATCACTTCACCTGCAGTCTTATGGCGCTCCGACCGAATTGAATCGCCTGCGGTAACTCGATGGCGTTACACCGGAAAGCCTTCGGAACAGCCGCCTGAAGAAGGTCTGATCCTCATAGCCGACCTCTGCGGCGATCTCCCCGGTGGGCAGGCCGGTGGTTTCGAGGAGCTGCTTCGCCTCCTCCACCCTCAGCGCATGGACGTAATCGATTGGTGCGTATCCCGTCGCGCTCCTGAACCGTCGCTTGAAAGTCCGCGCAGGCAGTCCTGATCGCTCAGTCATGCGGGAGACGGCATGCGGAAGCGCATAGTTTTCGGCAATCCAGCGCTGGCTTTCGGCGACCACCGCATCCGCATGGACCGGGATCCTGCGCATGGACGAGAATACCAGCTGCCCCTGGGAGCGGTCGCCGAGGACAAAGACCTTGGCGATCCGGACAGCCTCGGCCCGGCCGCAATGGCGGCCGATCAGATGCAGCGCCACGTCCTCCCAACTGCCCGGTCCGCCGCCTGTCACGATGTTCCCGTCGATGCCGGCCAAACACAGAATGCGCTCCGGCCGAAGGCGCACTTGCGGATAGCGGGCGCGGAAGATCGCTTCCGCGGCCCAGTGGGTCGTCGCCTCGAAACCGTCTAGCAGGCCTGCCTCGGCGAGAAAGACCGATCCTGTGCAGATGGATGCAATCGCCGCGCCGCTCCCGGCAGCCTGCCGGACCCAGTCCAATTCGGCATCCCAATCCCCGGGGGCGAATCCCTCAGCCGGCAATGCAAGATCGGTGACGACGACAAGGTCCGGGGGTCGGGCATCTTCGAGCCGCACATCCGGAGCAATAAGCGGGCCGACCGGCGAGCGATATGGCTCGGTTGACCGCGCCACGATCTGACACTCCATCCGCCGTGCAGGAATCCGAAGGCCGGTGACATCTCCCCAGGCTGTTCCGACGCCTCCAAAGACCTCGAAAAACGCATGCAACGTGGTTGGCGTGCTCTGGGGCAGCGCCATCAGGCTGACTCGGAGGGGCGGCTCGCGATTTGGTTCCGGCATCAGCCGAAAATGGCACGATCGTCCCGTTTCTGTCCAATCCGCCGCTTCAACGGGTGCCTCGCGACGCCTATCGCAACCCCGCATGACGAAC
>JBAQHA010000607.1:0-3753 GCA_049288075.1 Oricola sp. | reverse complement strand
CGTTTCTACGGCAAATTGACCGCGGTATGGCGCTCACGTTAACCATCTGTTTTCGTTGGAGAAAATTTTGGAAACTCGATTTTCGTTACAATTTTGCGACATTGGCTTCGCCGCTTGCGGCTTCCGGTCGGCGCAATAAGGCTTTGCCGGAAAAAGCAAAAACCGGTCTTTCCACAGACTGTGGGCAATCGATATCGAGGCAATAAAAAAAGCCCGGCTGGGCCGGGCTTCGAAATCCGTTTGCCGACTAAAGGAATGTCAGACGGCCAGAGCCTTAACGCGCGATGCCAGGCGCGAAATCTTCCGCGACGCGGTGTTCTTGTGCATCACGCCCTTGGAGGCGGCGCGCATGATTTCCGGCTGTGCCGCCTTTAGCGCATCGGATGCGGCCTTGACGTCACCGGACGCGATGGCTTCCTCGACCTTGCGCATGAACGAGCGGATGCGCGAACGGCGTGCCGTGTTCACGATAGTGCGGCGTGCGATCTTGCGCGTCGCTTTCTTGGCCGAGTTCGTATTGGCCATGGTGTCCTCTTTCTTTGTTCGGGGCCCCGCGTCGGCTTCGGCGCCTTAAAGGGCAGACAAAATCATAATGGCGACCGGTCGGCCGCCAAGGTGGGCCGGTCTATACGCCCAAACGCCACTGGCGTCAACGGTCCGTGGGGTCGGCGCGGCGTAGTTCTGCCGTCGGTTCGTGAATCCACGCGGGCATCGTTTCGTACCCGCGGCCGGCGCTCTGCGGCGCCGCTATTTCTGGCACGTCTGGCACAGGAATGTCGAGCGTCCGGACTGCACGATCCGCCGCACCGCCGCGCCGCAGCGCGGGCAGGCCTTGCCTTCCCGGTCATAGACCGAGAAGGAGTGCTGGAAATACCCGAGCGAGCCGTCCGCATGGACATAATCCTTCAGCGACGAACCGCCGGCCGCGATCGCGTCGGTGATCACCTCGCGGATGGCGGTGGCCAGTCGTTCGCAGCGTTCCGTCGGTGTGCCGTCCTTGCGCGCCAGCGTGCCGGCGGCGCGTCTTGGCGATAGGCCGGCCCGCCACAGCGCCTCGCAGACATAGATGTTGCCGAGGCCGGCGATCGCCGTCTGGTCCAGCAGGGCGGCTTTCAGCGGCGTCCTGCGGCCCGCCAGCATCGCGGCGAGGACCTTGCCGTCGAGCGCATTGCCGGTCGGCTCGATCCCGAGGTTCTTCAGGTGCGGATGCTCCGCCATCGACGCCCGGTCGGTCAGGAACATGAAGCCGAAGCGGCGCGGATCGTTGTAGACGACGCGGTGCGCGAGGCCGTCCCGACCTTCCAGGTGCAGGACGACGTGGTCATGCGCCGTCTGCTTGTTGCGCCCGTGGTGGAACACGCCCGGTGTCGCGCCTTCCATCCCGTCCTCGATGCGGAAGGATCCGGACATGCCGAGATGGCAGACCAGCACGGCGCCGTTATCGAGTTCTATCAGGAGATACTTCGCCCGCCGACCCACTGAGACGATGACCCGCCCGGCCAGTGCCGCGCCGAAATTCTCCGGCAATGCAAAGCGCAGGTCCGGCCGTCGCGTCTCGCCCGCCGTGATGCGGGCGCCTTCCATCACGGGTTGCAGCCCGCGCCGGACGGTCTCGACCTCCGGCAGTTCAGGCACGGGCGACCAGGTCGCCGAGGAAGGACTTGCCGTGCTTTCCCGGCGCGATGCCGAGGTGTTCGGCGATCGTCTCGCCGATATCCGCATAGGTCGGGCGGACGCCGATGCCGCCTGTCGCCATGCCCGGACCGCAACCGAGTACCGGAACGCGCTCGCGTGTGTGGTCCGTGCCGCGCCATGTCGGGTCGCAGCCATGGTCGGCCGAGATGATCATCAGATCCCCCGGCCTCAGCTTCGCCATCAGTTCCGGCAGCCGCCGGTCGAAGGCTTCCAGCGCGGCGGCATAGCCCGGTATGTTGCGGCGGTGGCCGAAGAGCATGTCGAAGTCGACGAAGTTGGTGAACACGAGGTCGCGGTCGCCCGCCTCGTCCATCGTTTCCAGCGTTGCGTCGAGCAGCGCCATGTTGCCGGTCGCCTTGCGCAGCCTGGTGATGCCCTGATGCGCGAAGATGTCGCCGATCTTGCCGACCGCGAGCACGCGCCCGCCATCCTGCGTCAGCCGGTCGAGCAGCGTCGGTTCGGGCGGCAGCACGGAATAGTCGCGCCGGTTGCCGGTGCGCTCGAAATTCTCCGCCGCCGTGCCGAGAAACGGCCGCGCGATGACCCGGCCGATATTCAGCGCGTCGACATGGCCGCGCACGGTCTCGCACAGCGCGTAGAGCCGTTCGAGGCCGAAGCTCTCTTCATGCGCGGCGATCTGGAACACGGAATCGGCCGACGTGTAGAAGATCGGCAGGCCGGTTTTCATATGCTCCTCGCCGAGTTCGGCGATGATCTCGGTTCCCGAGGCGTGCTTGTTGCCGAGCGAGCCGGAGAGACCGGCGTCGCGATAGATCTTTTCCAGCAGATCGGCCGGGAAGCAGGGGATCGTGTCCGGGAAATAGCCCCAGTCGAACTGCACCGGCACGCCCGCCATCTCCCAGTGACCGGACGGCGTATCCTTCCCGTTCGACACCTCGTCGCACGCGCCCCAGAAACCGGAGACGCTTGCCGGCTTCATCTTGGCCGCCAGCGCGTTCGCGGATGCCGCCTCGACCGCATGGAAAAGGCCGAGCGCCGCCAAGTTGGGCACATCGAGCGGACCCGAGCGCAGGCCTTCCTTGTCGGCTTCGCCGCTGGCGGCCCGTTCCAGGATGTGGCCGACCGTGTTAGCCCCTGCGTCGCCGAACGCTTCGGCGTCGGGCGCGCCTCCGATGCCGACTGAATCGAGGACGAAAAGGAAAGCTCGTTTCATGGAAATGGCCTGATATTGTCGTTATGGATGGGACGATGCTCCGCATCGGCCGAACTGAACTGGACCCCAAAGATGGCATCGCGGCGACCGCGAAACAAGTTGATGGATTTCGCGCCGGCGGCGCTCGCGCTCTGCCTTGCCGTCGCGCCGCGGACGCCGGCTGCCGCCGACTGGCGCACCGATCTCGGCAATTTTCGCATCGGCGTCGTCATGGAAAATGGCCAGCGTTACGATTCGGCCCGCTTCGAGGGGTTCCGCAAGATCGTGTCCGAGACGCTCCGGATGCCGGTCGAGATCTTTCAGGCGCGCGACGCGGCGGCGCTGATCGACGCGGCGGCGACCTCGCGCATCGAGTATTCCGTCCTGTCCGCGCTCGGCTATGCGACCGCTTTCCAATTGTGCGAATGCGTCGAGCCTGTCGTCGCGCCCGTCGCTCGCGACGGCTCTACGGCCGTTCGATCGGTGCTGGTGGCGGACAAGGCGAAGCTGAGCCAGGTTTCCGGCCTTGCCGGGCAACGCATCGCTGCCGGCCCGCCGGAATCGCTTGGCGGCGACCTTCTGCCCTCGGTCGGCTTTCTCTGGCAGGGCAAGCGGCTCGCCGAGTCCGGCCTCGACCTCGTGCGGACCGCCTCGACGGAGGACAGCCTCCGCATGCTGGCGGAAGGCGAGGTCGCCGCGGCGTTCCTGTGGGAATATGTCGGGCCCGGCTCCGGGGAAGCACCGGTCGAGGGGCCGCTGGGCTGGCTGGAAGAGGTGTCGCCGGGCGGTTTCGGGGTGTTGTGGCGTTCCGACGCGATCCGTTTCGGCCCGCATGCGCTGCGCCGCAACTTGCCGGTCGAAGCGAAGGAGGCCTTGCGCGCCATGTTGCTTTCACTCGATGAATC
>JBAQHA010000606.1:0-8928 GCA_049288075.1 Oricola sp. | reverse complement strand
ACCGCGACGTTCCCTGCGCGGTGGCCGACGACGGCGTCGTGTCTGCGCCGGGCACCGCGCCGGGTACGTTCGCCTGCGCCATGCTGGAAGCGATGCTGCCCGGCGCGAAGGATCAGGTTGCCGAAATGCGCGCCATGTTCGCCCGCGAATACGGCCCCCGATCGGATCGTTCGTCATGAGAAGGGCCGACCGCCTTTTCCAGATCGTCCAGCATCTGCGCGGCGGCCGGCTCGTCACGGCGCGCAAGCTCGGCGAAACGCTCGAAGTCTCCGAGCGCACGATCTATCGCGACATCGCCGACCTGCAGTCGACCGGGGTCCCGATCGACGGCGAGGCGGGCGTCGGATACATCATGCGCGAGGGTTTCGACCTGCCCCCGCTGATGTTCTCCCGCGACGAGATCGTCGCGCTGGTCGCCGGCGCCCGGCTCGTCAAGGCGCTGGGCGGCGCGACGCTCGCGCGCGCGGCGGAAGAGGCGCTGTTCAAGATCGAGGCGGTCCTGCCCGATGCCGAGAAGGCGCGGTTGCGTTCGACCGAGATCCACGCGCCGACCTTCCTGATGAGCGACGAGGACCGCCAGAAGCTCGACGTCGTCGAGCGCGCGGCGGAATCGAAGAACGTCATCCGTTTCGATTATGTCGACGCCGACGGCCAGCCGACCAGCCGGTCCATCCGCCCGCTCGGGCTGTGGTTCTGGGGCGACCGCTGGCTGTTCGTGGGCTGGTGCCTGCTGCGCGAGGATTTCCGCATGTTCCGCGTCAACCGGGTGCGCGACATCGAGACCCTGCCCGAGATATTCAAGCCCGAGCGCGGCAAGACCATCCGCGACTTCTACCGCCAGATGGAGGAACGCGGCGGCGGCCCCTCCGGCCGCCATTTCAGCTAGAACGCTTCCGGGCGAAGGCGGCGCTCCATGAAGTTCGTCAACCCGCTGCCTTTCGTCGCCGACATGGGCCGGTCGAAGACATTCTACGCCGACCTTCTCGGGATCGCGATCCTTGAGGACCATGGCGGCTTCGTCCGCTTCGAGAACGGCTTTGCCCTGCACGACGGGGCATCGCTGCACCGGACGGTATTCGGGACGAATGCCGGGGACGACAGCCCGTACGGCCGGCAAAACCTCGTCCTCTACTTCGAAGTCGAAGACCTGGACGCGGCGTTCGCCCGGATCGCCGGGCGGGTCGACCTCATCCATCCGATCGCTCGCCAGGCGTGGGGCCAGCGGGTTTTCCGGTTCTTCGATCCGGACCGGCACATCGTCGAGATAGGCGAGCCGCAAGGATGACGCCCGGCAGGAGCCCGGCTCCGTTGATCTGAATCAGACGGTTTTGCCCCCGCGGGTGATATTCATGAAGGCGTTGAAGCCGCTGGCAAGCTTTGGTTTACCGGTCGGTGGTACGACTTGGAAACCGGCATTTGTTAACCTTAACGAATTGCCGGATCCGGAAGAGATGAAGTTCGCGCAGTTTGGATAGTGTGCGGGCTTGCCCTTCTCGGGCCATTTTTTTGTTTCAAGGCGGACCGGAGAGTTTCCAGGCGAAGTGGAAGCCGGTTCGCCGTCCGGAAACGCGACAAGGCAGGGCTTGGACGCGCTCGCCGTTTGATGGAAACGGTGAACGGGTCCGGCCGGGCAGCGACCCGAAGCACCGGGGACTGTATCCACACGAGGGGACAAGACCGTTGAAGGACGAGACCTGTCGAACGCGGACATTGCCTGCGCGGGGCCGCATGAGGAAGCTTCCTTACCCGGCAGGCGCCGCCGCGATATTCGGCGTGGCGACGGTCGTGGCCGTGACGCCGCTGATGGCGCGCGGCTTGGCGCAGATGCCCGCCGGCCTTGTCGCGATGCCCGCCTCCCTGCACGATTCGATGTCCCTGTCCGCCGGCTTGCCCCGATTCGAGCCGCCCGCCGACAGCCGGGGTCCGCGCGTTGCGGAAAACGGTCGCGCAAACAGCCTTCGTCTCGCTTTGCAGGTGGCGCCGAACGGAAGTGACATCGGCGCGCATCGGCCGGCCCCGCGTCTTGCCGATTTCGATGCGAGCCGCCTGTCGATGCGGTCCGCATCGGCAGAAGTACCGGCGGGTGGGCTGCCGGCCGTCGGGCATTACGCCTGGATTGCCGGCCAATCGGAAACTGATGCGACGCCACGCTCGGCGGATGTCGCTTCCGTTTCCGTTGCGAGCCTGGATCGCAGGTTCGCCCCGGCGCTCTTGTCTCCTGCCCTGTCCTTGCTTCCGCAGCCGGTCGCGCCAACTCCCGACGCGTTCGCCATGCAGGTGCCCTTGCCGCGGCCTCGGCCGGAAGCGCCCCGCGCCCCTGAGGTCGAGGTCGCGAGCCTGGAGCCGGAAATCCCGCAAGCCCTTGCCGTGCCGGCGACCCGGGCAAAGCGTTCCGCCGATGCGAAAAAGCCTGAGACCCGCGCTGCCCTTGCCTACGCCAATCCCGATGCGGCGATCGGCGGCGAAGCGCCGTCCGACGGGGTGTTCGGCCGGCTGTTCGGCAAGCGCGACGGCAAGCGCCTTCCCGGTCCCGGCAGCAAGGTCGCCGTCTACGAGATCGAATCGGCGACCGTCTACATGCCGAACGGCGAAAAGCTGGAAGCCCATTCCGGGCTTGCCCACATGAAGGACAATCCGCGCTACGTCGCCGAGAAGAACCGCGGCCCCACGCCGCCGAACCTCTATGATCTGAGGATGCGCGAAAGCCGTTTCCACGGCGTCGAGGCGATCCGCCTTCTGCCCTCGGACGGCCGCAAGAAATACAACCGCGACGGGCTGCTTGCCCACACCTACATGTATGTCGGCGGCGGCGGCAAGGATCTCTCCCAGTCCAACGGCTGCGTGGTCTTCAAGAATTACGAGCGCTTCCTGGCCGCCTACAAGCGTGGCGAGATCGAACGCCTGATCGTCGTGCCGAACCTCAGGGAACTGCCGACCTACACGGCCGCGCTGTAGCGCGCGACGGCGGGGGTTCCGCCGGAATCAAATCGGGTTGATCGCATTGCCGGCCCGCCGCGCCGGCCTATGTTTCCTTCAAAGGCCGCGATTTCCCCGTGGCAAGCGGTCCGCGATGAGCGTCATGCCACGGTCTGCCGCGACCTCCAGCGTCAGTTTGGGAGGAGCACCGCCATGGCCAACGTCAACCAGATCAAGAACCCGGTCGAGTGGGGCGCGCAGCGCCTTGCCGGCATAGGCCGGCATGTCGGCGCGGCTTCCGATACCCTGAGGGTCCCGGAGGAACTGGACGAGCTGCCGGACGTCCGCAGGATCGGCCTCGAAGACATCCGCATCGCGATCGTCCGCGGCATCGAGGACCTCGGGGCGTTCCGGACCGACGCGCTGTCCCTCGTGATCATCTATCCGGTCGCCGGGCTCGTGCTCGCCGTCGCGGCGGGAACCTACAACCTGCTTCCGCTCGTCTTCCCGCTCGCCTCCGGCTTTGCCCTTCTCGGGCCGGTCGCCGGCATCGGGCTCTACGAAATGAGCCGGCGGCGCGAACTGGAACTCGCCGGCGACAGCGAAGCCGGCACGTCCCGGCCCTACGGCGCGATCGTTCTGGTTGGGCTCCTGTTGCTGGCGATCTTTCTCGCCTGGCTTGTCGTCGCCTACGCGATCTATCACCTGACGCTCGGGCCGGAGGCGCCCCGGTCGGTCGCCATCTTCGTCCGCGATGTGTTCACCACAGGCGCGGGCTGGACGATGATCGTTGCCGGCGTCGGCGTCGGCTTCCTTTTCGCGGTCGCGGCGCTTGTCGTCGGCGTCATCTCGTTCCCGTTCATGGTCGACCGGCCGGTCGGTCCCGGCACCGCGATCAGGACGTCGGCCCGCGCGGTGGCGACGAACCCCGGCGCTATGGCGGCATGGGGCGCGATCGTCGCCGCCGCTCTCGTCATCGGCTCGCTGCCGGCGCTGCTCGGGCTGGTGATCGTGATCCCGCTGCTCGGCCACTCGACCTGGCATCTCTATCGCAGGCTCGTCCCGCAAGAGAGCCCGGTCCGGCCGAAATGAAAAAGGCCCGCTCCGGCGGGCCTTTCCGATTTCCTCCGGCGAACCGGCCTCAGAATTCGTCCTCTTCGTCTTCCTCGACCGGACCCTTCAGCGACTTCAGCTTCGCGAACACCGCGTCGGCGTCGAGTTCCTCGTCCTCGTCCTTCGGCGCGGACGGACGGGTCAGGATGTCGTCGACCGGCAGGTTCTCGGTCTGCGAGGCCGGCAGCAGGCTGTCGCCCGTCTCCACCGGCTCGGCCGGACGCGACTTCGCGGCCCTCTGCACCTCGAAATCGAGGTCGATCTGCGAGCACAGGCCGAGCGCCACCGGGTCGACCGGCTGCAGGTTGGCCGAGTTCCAGTGCGTGCGGTTGCGGATCTGCTCGATCGTGTTCTTGGTCGTGCCGACGAGGCGCGAGACCTGCGCGTCCTTCAGTTCGGGGTGGTTTCGCACCAGCCACAGGATCGCGTTCGGGCGGTCCTGGCGCTTGGAGACCGGCGTGTAGCGCGGGCCCTTCTTGCGCAGTTCCGGCACCGTGTATTTCGCCGTCGCCAGCTTCAGCACGTAATTCACGTCCGCCTCGCCCCTGGCGATTTCGTCGCGGGTCAGCTGGCCGGTGTTGATCGGGTCGAGGCCCTTGATGCCCTGCGCCGATTCGCCGTCGGCGATCGCCTTCACCTCGAGCGGGTGCAGCTTGCAGAAATGAGCGATCTGCTCGAACGAAAGGGCTGTGTTGTCGACCAGCCATACGGCGGTCGCCTTGGGCATCAGAAGCGTATTGGCCATTGGAAATACCTTTCCTGCTCGCCCGGGCCGGTACCGCGGGCGTGGTCTCGAACCACAATTTCCGGAGAATGCGCGCTCTATAGCGCGTCAGCCGCTTTCGCGCAACCGGATCGTCAGCGGGCCATGACGGCCGGTTGCGCCGCCCCGGCGATCCCGCATCATGTGACCGGCGGGGAAAGGAAATCGCCGGCGGATGCGGGCCACCGGACAGGATTTCACGGATCCTTTATTTCTTCCCCGGCGTCATTCGCCATTCGCTCCGCAGGGGAAAAAGCCTCCTGTCATTGTTTCTTCGCGATCCTGTCATGGGCCTGTCACGTGCCTCGCAAAGAAGGCGACGGTGAAACAATCTCTCGGGAGCTGAGGCACATGACCAACACATCCAGACTTCTGGCGGGTGGAACCGCGCTTTCCCTGCTGTTTGCCGCGCCGGCCGCGATGGCGAACTCCGATCTCGTCTTCAACCGGATCGCGTCCTTCGCGGTCAACCGCAACATTCCGGAATCGCTCGACAACAAGTCGCCGTCGTCGGCCGAGATCATCGCGGCGAGCGAGGACGGCATGACGCTCGTCTATTCCGATAGCCCGCTGGGCGGCATCGGCATGATCGACATTTCCGATCCCGCCAATCCCGCCGCCGCCGGTTATGTGAAGCTCGACGGCGAGCCGACCTCGGTCGCCGTCCAGGCCGGCCGCGCGCTGGTCGCCCTCAACACCTCCGAGAGCTATACCGATCCCTCCGGCGCCCTTTTGTCGGTGAAACTCGATGGCGGCGCCATCGAGGCGACCTGCGATCTCGGCGGCCAGCCCGACTCCGTCGCCCTGTCGCATGACGGCACGCTCATCGCCGTGGCGATCGAGAACGAGCGCGACGAGGACCTGAACGACGGCGAGATCCCGCAGATGCCCGCGGGTTCGCTCGCCATCTTCAAGGTCGCCGACGGCATGCCCGACTGCGCCTCCATGATCTCCGTCGACGTCACCGGCCTGTCGGACGTCGCCGGCGACGATCCGGAGCCGGAATTCGTCGCCTTCAACGACTTGAACGAAATCGCCCTGACGATGCAGGAAAACAACGAGATCGTCATCGTCGACGGCGAGACCGGCAAGGTCGTCTCGCATTTCTCCGCCGGTACGGTCGATCTCGAGAATATCGACACCGCGAAGGAAGGCGCCCTGTCCTTCACGGGCAGGAAGACCGCCGTCCCGCGCGAACCCGACTCCGTGAAATGGCTCGACAACGACCGTGTCGTCGTCGCCAACGAGGGCGACTATCAGGGCGGCTCGCGCGGCTTCAGCATTTTCTCCAAGGCCGGCGAAGTCCTGTTCGAAAGCGGTCCCGCCTTCGAATACGAAGTCGCCAAGGTCGGCCACTACCCGGAAAAGCGCTCCACCAAGGGCGTGGAAGCCGAGGGCATGGAGGTCGCGAAATTCGGCGACGAGACCTATATCTTCCTGCTGTCGGAGCGCGGTTCCGTCGTCGGCGTCTACCGTGACACCGGCGCCGCGCCGGAATTCATGCAGATCCTGCCGTCGGGCCTGAGCCCGGAAGGCGCCGTCGCCATTCCCGGCCGCAACCTGCTCGCCGTCGCCAACGAGGTCGATCTCGTCGAGGATGGCGGCGTGCGTTCGCACGTCACGGTCTATTCGCTGGGCGCCGGCCCCGCCGCCTATCCGATGATCGTCTCCGGCATGGACGGCGACGTGCCGCTCGGCTGGGGCGCGCTTTCGGGCCTCGCCGCCGACCCGGAAAAGCCTGGCATCCTCTATGCCGTCAACGACTCGTTCTACGCCATGCAGCCGACGATCTTCACCATCGACGCCAACGAGACGCCGGCGAAGATCGTCTCGGCGACCCGTGTCACCCGCGGCGGCGCTGCGGCCCAGCTGCTCGATCAGGAAGGCATCGCGACCGACGGCAAGGGCGGCTTCTGGATCGCTTCGGAAGGCAACACCGCCAAGCTGATCCCCCATGCGCTCTACCACGTCAATGCAAAGGGCGAGATCAAGGACCAGGTCGCTTTCCCGGCCGAGCTCGCCTCCGCCGAGACACGCTTCGGGTCGGAAGGCGTGACCATGATCGGCGACATGCTCTGGATCGCCATTCAGCGCGAATGGGGCGATGACGCCAAGGGCGAGGTCAAGCTGCTGGCCTATGACACCAAGGAAAAGAAATGGGCCGGCGCGGTGCGCTATCCGCTCGAGCCGAAAGGCGAAGGCTGGATCGGCCTGTCGGAAATCACCGCCAGCGGCGACCATGTCTACATCGTCGAGCGCGACAACCAGATCGGCGAGGCCGCGAAACTCAAGGCGCTCTACCGCGTCCCGGTCGCCGACCTGAAGCCGGGCGCGTTCGGCGGAGATCTGCCGCTCGTCGCCAAGGAACTGGTGCGCGACTTCATCCCCGACCTGAAGGCCACCGGCGGCTATGTCGTCGACAAGATCGAAGGCTTCACCATCGACGCCGCCGGCAACGGCTTCGCGGTCACCGACAATGACGGCGTCGACGACTCCAACGGCGAAACCGTCTTCATGCGCCTCGGCGCGCTGAACGCGATGTAATTCCCTCCTCCCGGGACGGAAACGGAAAGCCGGGGCGCATCGCGCCCCGGCTTTTTGCTTTCTGCCCGGTCGCGGCCGTTACTTCGC
Source organism: Oricola sp. (assembly GCA_049288075.1). Lineage (GTDB taxonomy): Bacteria > Pseudomonadota > Alphaproteobacteria > Rhizobiales > Rhizobiaceae > Oricola. The sequence continues at coordinate 1,505 of JBAQHA010000606.1, read as the reverse complement.
GGCGACGCTTCCCTTCATGCTTCCATGAAAATTGCAGTGATAGGCATGGTCGCCGGCCGCGCTGATCGTCACCGTCGCCTTGCCGCCGCTGTTGATCGTTCCCGTATTGAAGCTTCCGTCATCCGCCGTCCCGGTGTGCGGCGCGCTGTCGCCATTGGTGAACGTCACCGTATCGCCCACGGCGACGTTCAGCTTCGCCGGCTGAAAGGCGAAGTCCTTGATCATGACGGCATGATCCGCGGCGAATGCGGGCATTCCCGCCACCATCGCGGCTGCGGCAAGCAGCATCGCCTTTCCGCTTGTTCGATTGAGCCTGTACGATCCGTGCATTGCAAGTTTCTCCGGTTACGCCCCAATGGCGTCATCTTTGCCGGAAACCCGCCGACAGGCAACGGGATAACCACCGCGTTCATGCCGCCGGTAAACCCCGTTCCGGCCCAAGCCGTCAGGCGCTCGTTCCTTCGCGCACGCCGCTCAGCAGCGTGTCGTCCAGCCGCTCGCCGTGCAGCACGCTGATGTCGCCCGTCGTCTCCAGCACGACCGCCCGCACCTTTCCCATCTCGGTGACGTTCGCCTCGCGCAGTTTCGCCATGACGTCGTCGCGCGAGACGCGCGTGGCCGCCATAGCCTGTTCGATGAATCGGCCGTCCCGCATCAGGATGACCGGTTCGTTCTCCAGGACGCTTTTGCTGCCGCCCGACAACCGCCGCGTCACCGCGAGCGCCACCTGCAGCGCCATCAGCGTGGCGACCGCCACCAGCGCCTGCAGGTAGTCGGTCCATTCCTTGGCGGTGGCGGCCGTCGCCAGAAGCGAACCGGTTGCGAGCGTGATCACGAAATCGAAGGCCGTCATTTTGGAGAAACTCCGCAGGCCGATGATCCGCACGAGAGCGACGATGAGGCCGAGCGCCACCGTGCCCAGCGCGATACCGCGCAGCACGGTTTCGGCTGTGTCAGGCAAACCGGTCATGACGTTTCCCCTTTCTTTTGCCGGGGTCGCGAGACCAACCCCCGGCAAGCCCGTTCGTTCCGTCTCGACGAATGCCTGTCCGGCCGGCGGCATTGTCTTTCGCCGGCAAGGCGGGTTCCCGTCGTCTGCCGGAAAAAATCCACCCGGATCCATCCACCGCCCCTTGGCCTGCCTTATCCTCGGTCCGGTACGAAAGGAGACGAGCAGTGGACATGGTGAACTGGCCAGTGGCGATAGAACGCAACCGCGCTGCGCTCCTGCGCATCGTCGCGATGCTGTTCGCCATCGCCGGGCTGGATGATGGCAGGACCGTCGAGACCCTTCCGCGCCACCTGCGCTTCTACCTGATCCGCATCCTGCGCCCGGCCGAATCCGCCGTCCGGCGTCTCGTCATCATCGTCGCGCGCGGCCTCGTCGTCGAAATCCGCCCGCCCGTATCGCAGGCGAACAGGCATCCCGCCAAGGTGGAGAAAAAAACCGGCGCGACCAACATCGTCATGCTCGGGCCGATCAACCTGGGGCTTGCCTCGGGAGC
>JBAQHA010000605.1:0-2287 GCA_049288075.1 Oricola sp. | reverse complement strand
GAGGTCCCCGTCGCGCTTCATACGGCGTGAGCCAGCGGTTGCGTGCCGCCGGAGCGGACCGCTCCGGTAATGATCGCGACCGCCCTGGCGGTTTCGGACTCGAATGTCATCGATCTGGCGAATGCCTGCCCGTTGCGCGCAATCGCCTCCGCTTCGGAAGGGTGCGCGCGGACCCAATCGATCTTCTGCGCGAGGTCGCTCATGTCCGACTTCACGGGTACGAAGTGTTCCCACGGCGTGATCCGGTCATAATACCATTGCCTGTAGCCGAACTGACTGTCGATCTTCAGCACGCAGCAGCCGAGATGGAGCCGGACCAGGAAATTGGTCCATGTGTTCGTGTACCCGTCTATGTCGACGGCGTATCTGTCGTTGATCCAGTCGGTTTCGCGAATCGGACTTCCGAAACAGCCGTGGAAGCGCAATACGTGTTCCATCCATAACAAATCCACGACGTTGACGAAGCTGGCGTCGAAATTCTCGATCGTCTTGCTGATCAGGATCATTCGAAGGCGGCCAAGGACGGTCGGATCGTATTTTGCCTGATCGGAAAAGACGTACCGTCCGTGTCCGGTATTCCCGCCGCGCCAGCGGATCACCGGCGATCGCTCGAGCCAGGGTTGCCGATTGGTTTCGGCGAACGCGCGCAAGCGTTCAAAGCCCCTGTGTATGAAGAAGTGCGGGTCGGGAACGAGGATGTGTGACGGATCGGCGCTGCTCGGCGCGAACATCGCTTGCGAAGGTTTTTCGCCGTCGGAAAAGTTCACCTTTATCCGCTGGATATCGGCGGGGCATTTCGACAGCCAATATAAATAAGCGGCGACCTTGTCGAGCGACTCTGCACGGGGAATGGACGCATCCGGACCGGTGAAATCGACGAACAGCCGGTCGTTGCGACGTGAAAGATAGGCATCGAGCGGAAAGGGTTCCGACTTCGAAAATACCAGTCTGGGTCGTGGTAGATGCACACCGGCGGATTTGGTGTTCTGATCGAAGTTGGCGAGCATGTACCGGCGGTAGCGCCGAAGGCGCCGGTGATATCGAAGGTGTTCTTGCCACTTCATGTCGATTTCCGTCTGGCCGGCTGCCGGCAATAGGGGTAACAACGGACCGGGCGTTAGATCCATAACATGTCCGGAGTGCATTTTCCGCAGCGGCCGGAGAGGCTTGTAGAATGCGCGTGGAATTGACTTCGCGGGCGGATTCGCCTAGAGACCCCGCCATGCAGGGTCTTTCGGCCCTGCATTTTATTTGACGTATCCCGTGGACATGGTCGCAAAGCGTGCGTGGCATGTCCTGTCAGTCGGCGAAAAAGGCCGGCAGAGGAGGGTGCGTTTCCTTCATCCCGGAACGTCAGGTTTCGGGAATAAACGTTTGAAAGGAAATGCGATGAGCAAGCGCGAATCGTCCAAGTACAAGATCGACCGCCGTCTCGGCGAAAACATCTGGGGCCGCCCGAAGTCCCCGATCAACCGCCGTGAATACGGCCCCGGCCAGCACGGTCAGCGCCGCAAGGGCAAGCTGTCCGACTTCGGCGTGCAGCTGCGCGCCAAGCAGAAGCTGAAGGGCTATTACGGCGATATCTCCGAAAAGCAGTTCCGCAAGACCTATGAAGAAGCCGCGCGCCGCAAGGGCGACACGCCGGATCAGCTCATCGGCCTGCTGGAAAGCCGTCTCGACGCCATCGTCTATCGCGCCAAGTTCGTGGCGACGGTCTTCGCGGCCCGCCAGTTCGTCAACCACGGCCATGTCAGCGTCAACGGCCAGCGCGTGAACATCCCGTCCTATCGCTGCCGCGCCGGCGACGTGATCGAGGTCCGCGCCAAGTCGAAGCAGCTCGCGTTCGTTCTCGAAGCCAGCCAGCTCGCCGAACGCGACGTGCCGGACTACATCGAAGCGGACCACAACAAGATGGTCGCGACCTTCGCCCGCGTGCCGTCGCTCGGCGACGTGCCTTATCCGGTCCAGATGGAACCGAACCTCGTGGTCGAGTTCTACTCGCGCTGATCGGTTCCGTTTCGTGACTTCGAGCCGCCCCGCATGCCGGGGCGGCTTTTTGTTTGCGCCTTTTTCGGTTAGGTGAGGCCATGAACATTTCGACGCCTGCTCCCGACGATCTCGAAACCGACGCCTGCCATCCGCTGTTTTCGGACGCACCGCGTTCGGTGGAGTTCAACAAGCTGCGCAAGCGGCTGCTGCGCAACATGCGCCAGGCGCTGGATGATTTCTCCATGGTGAAGCCGGGCGAGCGCTGGCTCGTCGGCCTGTCGGGCGGCAAGGATTCCTT
>JBAQHA010000604.1:0-4754 GCA_049288075.1 Oricola sp. | reverse complement strand
GATCATACCGTCGACCTTCGCGCTGATCCTGATCAGCGGCATGGCGAAAAAGCCGTTCCGGCCTGTTTCGCTGATCTTCACCGCGGCCGCCCTGTGCCTCGCCGGTTACCTCGTCTTCGTCCTCGGGCTGAACATGCCCCTCACCCTGCTGGGGCGCTGACATGGAAACACTGGCCAATCTCGGTCTCGGTTTTCAGACCGCGCTCTCCTGGGAGAACCTGGGCTTCTGCCTGCTCGGCGTGACGCTCGGCACTTTTGTGGGCGTCCTGCCCGGCATCGGCGCGCTGGCGACGATCTCGATGTGCCTGCCGATCACCTTCTACCTCGACCCCATAGCCGCGATGATCATGCTGGCCGGCATTTTCTACGGCGCGCAGTACGGCAGCTCGACCGCCTCCATCCTGCTCAACCTGCCAGGCAGCGCGCCGGCGGCGATCACCTGCCTGGACGGATACCCGATGGCGCAGCAGGGACGCGCCGGCGTGGCGCTGTTCCTGACTACCATCGCATCCTTCGTCGGCGGCTCGTTCTCTATCATCCTGATGATCTTTTTCGCGCCGGCGCTGGCGGATTTCGCGGTCAGCTTTTCGTCGGCCGACTATTTCTCGATCATGATACTCGCGCTTGTGGCGGCTTCGACGCTCTCCAACGGCTCGGTTATCAAGGGCATCGCCATGGTCGCGGTCGGGCTCGTCCTCGGCATGGTCGGCACCGACATCAGCTCCGGGGTTCCCCGCTACACGTTCGGCATCATCGAGATCTCCGACGGAATCAGCCTGGTGGCGTTGGCGATGGGCCTGTTCGGGGTCGCCGAGATCCTGTCGAACCTGATGCACGACGAGCATGCGGTCGTGGACGCACGCGCCATCACCTTCCGCTCGCTGCTGCCGACGCGCCAGGACATGCGCGAGTTCTGGCCGGCTGCCGGTCGCGGCTCGGTGATCGGCGCAATCATCGGCATGCTGCCCGGCACTGGGCCGACGATCGCGACCTTCATGTCCTATTCGGCGGAAAAGCGCCTTTCGAAGGACCCCGGCAAGTTCGGCAAGGGCGCGATCGAGGGCATCTCGTCGCCGGAGGCGGCCAACAATTCCTCAGTGCAGGCGGCGTTCATCCCGACGCTGACGCTCGGCATTCCCGGCGACGCCATCATGGCGGTGATGCTGGGCGGCATGCTCATCCACGGCATCACGCCGGGTCCGCAACTGATCCAGAACGATCCGGTGCTGTTCTGGGGTGTCATTGCCTCGTTCTGGCTGGGCAACATCTTCCTGCTGATCCTCAACATTCCGCTGATCGGGGTTTGGGTGCGGCTGCTGACGGTGCCCTATCATCTGCTCTATCCGGCGATGCTGTTCTTCATCTGCATCGGCGTCTACAGCGTCAACAACAGCACCTTCGACGTGCTGCTGACCCTGATATTCGGTGTCCTCGGCTTCGGGATGATGCGCTACGGCTTTCCGGCCGCGCCGCTGCTGCTCGGCTTCGTGCTCGGGCCGCTGCTGGAGGAGAATTTCCGCCGCGCGCTGGTCCTGTCGCGCGGCAAGCTCACCGTCTTTGTCGATCGCCCGGTCTCGCTGGCCTTTCTCGTCATGACGCTGCTGATCCTGCTCGCCTCGGTGCCGCAGGCGCGCAGGCTGTTCCGCAGCGTGATGCCGGGCAGGAAACAGGCGGACGTCATCAATGAATAACAACAAGAAACTTCATCGTTCAAACGGAGGAACTTCGATGCCCAATTCCAAAACCGGTACAAACCGGGGCGGGTTTTCGCCCATGCGCCGCATCATTCTCGGCGCAGCCGCCGCGGCAACGCTCGCGGCCGGCACCCTTGCCGGCAGCTTCGCCGCCATCGCGCAGGACTACCCCACCAAACCGGTACGCATCATCGTGCCGTTCGGCCCCGGCGGTCTTGCCGACATCACGATGCGCCTCGCCGGCGAAAAGCTGACGGGAATACTCGGCCAGCAATTCGTGGTCGAGAATCATCCGGGCGCCGGCGGCGTCGCCGCAGCAAACGAACTGCTCAAGTCGGACCCCGACGGCCATACGCTGATCGTTATGTCGAACGGCACGACGATCGCGGTGTCGCTGTTCAAGGAACTCGGCTACGATCCGCAGACCCAGTTCGCGCCGATCTCGACGCTCGCCTGGTTCGATCTCGGCCTGTTCGTAAATCCCGACAGCGGCTACGCCTCGGTGACCGACGTTATCGCCAAGGCGAAAGCGGAGCCCGGTGCGGTCAACATCGCGACCGTAAATCCGGGCAGCACTCAGAACCTTGCTGCCGAATATTTCCGCTCGGTGACCGGTATCGACGCCAACATCGTTCCCTACCGCACCTCGCCGGACATCCTTGCCGCGCTGATCCGCGGAGAAGTCGATCTGGCGATCGAATCCCCGACAGCCTTCGCGGCGGCGATCGAGAACAGCCAGGCGAAGATGCTCGCGGTCACCGGCGCCCTGCGCAACCCGTCCTATCCGGACGTGCCGACCGCGAAAGAGGCCGGCGTCGAAGGATACGATGTCTCGGGCTGGAACGCGCTTTACGCGTTGGCCGGCACGCCGGAGGCCGTAATCGCCAAACTGCATGACGCGATCGCCGAGGTCGCTGCGATGCCGGAAATCCAGCAGCGCTTCGCCGAACTCGGCACGTCGGCCAAAGCGCTGACACCTGAGGAAATGGCGGCCCAGTTCGAGTTCGACCGCGCCCGCTGGGCGGAGGTCATCGACAAGGCCGGGATCGAAAAGCGCTGATCCGGAGCCTCGACGAACCGATGACCAACAGTTCCGAAGCGGCGGCGGCAAAGGTCGATCTCGTGGTCGATTGCCACGCGCACGTCTTTACCAAATCCATGCCGCTTCGGGACAATCCCCGGCATCGGCCCGACTACTCCTTTACCATCGAGGACTATCTCAAGGTCCTCGACGACCACGGCGTCAGCCACGCCGTGCTGGCAGCGGCGAGCCCCTGGGCCGACTACAACGACTACCTCGTCGACAGCGTGAAGGCGCATCCAGACCGGCTGCGCGGCACGGTGATCCTCGAGCCGAATGTCGAGCGCTACGTGCTCGACTTCATGAAGCGCGACGGCATCGTCGGCGTGCGCATGCATATGATCGGGCTTGCCAATATGCCCGACATCTCGACCTTCGAATACAGGCGGATGTTCCGACGCATCGCCGACCAGGGTTGGCACGTCCACCTGCATTGCGAAGGGCGCGACCTGCCCGACCTCCTGCCGCATTTCGTCGATGCCGGCATGAAGCTGGTCGTCGACCATCTCGGCCGGCCCGATCCGGCCGAGGGGATAGACAGCGCAGGCTTCAAGGCGCTGCTGAAGACGCTGGAAAACGGGCGTACATGGGTCAAGGCCTCCGGCCACCATCGGCTCGGCCCGCCCTCCACGCTCTATCTGCGCGAACTCGTGCGCCACACGGGCGGCGAGAAGCTCGTCTGGGGCAGCGACTGTCCCTTCGTCGGCGAAGAAGAGACGCTCTACCAGAGCACGCTCGACTGGCTCGCCGAAGCCGTGCCGGACGACGCCGTCCGCAAGCGCATTCTCGGGCAGAATGCCTCGGACCTGTATTTCACCTGAGCCCGCGGTCCGAACTGCGCGAACGATACCGTGATCGTGTTCCCAGGCAGTCAAATGAGGCCGCCCGGCCCGAGTGTGCGTCGATGACGCCTCAGCCGACGGTTTCCGGCCTGGGGCGCTGCACGAAAGGGCGCGCCCAGTCCGCGTCGGGCTTCACCGAGGAGTCCTCGCGGGCGAGTTCCGCAAGTATCTTGCGGTATTCCACCGTCATGCGGTCCGCCCTTGTGTGCATCTCGGTGCGCGTGTCCAGCGGGAATTCCGGGCGAATGTGATTCAAGAGTTCGCGGTCCTCGCTCTGGATCTGGCGGTCGAGCGCGATGATCCCCGCCCGCTTCTTCTCGTCCGGATTGTCATTGCGCGCGATGAACTGGCAGAACAGCGTGTGCGTGTCATCGACCGGCGTCGCCGTCTTGAACAGTACGTGGCGAAGCCCGTTCTCGTATTCCATGACGTCCTTGTAGACGAATGGCTGCACCAGCTCGTTGTTGGTGAAGCGGACCGTGAAACCCTCTCCGGTGAGCCCCGTATTGGCCTTCAGCGCCTCGGTCAGCCGCGCCTTGTAGCTGACGCGCGAGGTCAGCTTGTGGCCATCGCGGTTGATGTCGAAGCTCAGGAATTTCGATGCGGAGGTGTCACCAATCGTGTTGCGGTGCGTCCAGGCGACATGGGCGAGATCGAGCGCGTTGTCGATGACGCGGGGCGCCGACGTCGTCCAGACCTCCATCAGTTCGTGCATCAGCGTGAAGGACGGGTCCTCGGCTTCCGGCAACTCGGGAATGTCGGCGCGCGGCATGCCCACGCAGACCCAGACGAGGCCGTAGCGTTCCGCGACCAAGACCGAAAGCGTCCGCGCCTTCTGCGGGATCGGCATGTCGTCGTCCTGCTGGGGGATGCGCGTGCAGGCACCCGCCGTGTTGAACGCCCAGCCGTGATAGGGACAGACGATTTCGCCGTTTTCCAGCCAGCCTTGCGACAGGCGGGCCGACCGGTGCGGGCACTCGTCGACGGCGCAACCGAGCGAACCGTCGGCGCCGCGCCAGACGACATAGTTATCGCCGAGCAGCCGAACGGCGCGCGGCTTGTCGGCGACATCGCTCGAGTAGGCCACCGGATACCAGAATTCCCTGAAGGCGGGGACTTCGCTCACAAGCATCGAAT
>JBAQHA010000603.1:0-2045 GCA_049288075.1 Oricola sp. | reverse complement strand
TATGCCTGGCGGCTGCGCGGTGACAGCTACATGGAGATCATGCAACGCGGCGGCGGCATCATCAGTACGGTCGCTGCCACGCGCGGCGCCGATCTGGACGAGTTGGTCGCCTCCGGCCACAGGCGACTCGACGCCATGCTTGCCTTCGGCGTGACGACGGTGGAAGGCAAGAGCGGCTACGGGCTCGACCGGGATACCGAGATCAGGCAGCTCGAGGCCATGCGGGTTCTCTCCGACCGTCACCCGATTGATGTCGTGACGACTTTTATGGGCGCCCACGCTGTGCCGCCCGAATACAAAGGCCGGCAAGAGGCTTTTATCGATTTCTTGATGACGTCCGTTATGCCGGTGGTCGCCGAAAGCGGGTTGGCCGAGTTCTGCGACATATTCTGCGAGAAGAACGTTTTTTCGATTGCGGAATCTCGGCGGCTGCTGCTCAGGGCGCGCGAGCTCGGATTGAAGCTCAAGCTCCATGCCGACGAGATCGTACCGCTGGGCGGCGCGGAACTCGCGGCCGAACTTAAGGCCGTATCCGCCGATCATCTGCTGCAGGCTTCCGATCGCGGCATCGATGCGATCGCCCGGGCCGGCGTCATTGCGACATTGCTGCCCGGAACGGCCTTCAGCCTGAAGGCCCCCTATGCCCGGGCGCGGGCCATGATCGAGCGTGGATGCGCCGTGGCACTGGCCACGGATTTCAATCCCGGCAGCTGTTTCACCGAGTCGATGCCGCTGATCTTCGCGCTGGCCGTGTTCAACATGGAGATCGGTATCGAGGAGGCGGTGACGGCCATGACCCTCAACGGCGCCGCCGCCCTCGATCGGGCCGACACCATCGGGAGCATCGACCCCGGCAAGCAGGCCGATCTCATCGTTCTGGAATTCCCGTCCTACACCTTCATCCCTTACCACATCGGCGTGAGCACGGTCGAAAAAGTGATCAAGAGGGGCACGATCGTTTTTGACAAGACCCGGCTTAAGGAGGGCGGCGATGTATGCTGATCTTGCGATAAAAGACTACCTGAGAGAAACGGCGTCATCCACGCCGGTTCCCGGCGGAGGCAGTGTGGCGGCCCTGAGCGCGTCGCTGGCGGCTGCACTCGTGGAAATGGTGGCCGGATTGACGGCCGGCCGCAGCGGCTTCGAAGCCGTCGCGCCGGAGATGGAGAATATCCTCCACACGGCGGCCGCGCTCAGAAGCCGCTGCGTCGAGGACATTGACCGGGACGCCGATGCTTATCGACAGGTGCTCGTCGCCTATAGGCTCCCCAAGGCGAATGACGCCGACAAAGCGGTGCGCAGTCGGGCGATCCAGGCGGCGTTGAAGCAGGCGTCGCTGGTGCCCTTGGCGCTGGCCGAAAGGGCCCGGCAAATCCTGGAGCTGGCCGGCGAGGTGGTGCGCAAAGGCAATCCCAACGCCGTCAGCGATGGTGCGGTTGCGGCCATGCTAGCCCGTTCGGCCGGATTGGCGGCCACCTGCAACGTCCGCATCAACCTGACCTCGGTCAGAGACGCCGATTTCGCCGAGGATACCTTGCGCAAGATCGATAGACTTGAACAAGAACTCGTCAACCGCGAAGAAGAGATCCGCCGCGCTCTTCCGACGTGATCCGCGTCTCGACGTCGCTGCCGGCGATGCGCGCGCAACCCGCTTGGTTTTCAAGTGTCAACACTAAATCAACAGCCGGTTTTCGAAACCTAAAATTAATGACGACCGCTGGCGTCTGGTCGACGCGGAAGGCTTTAGTCCAAAAATCGGATTACCAAGCGCGCTGCGGCGGATGCCCAGAAGACCGTCAAAACGCCCCGTCCGACGGTTTCCATGAAGGTCTTAAGGGCGTCCACCGGAACCAACGACTGGTTTCGGGTCGGAAAACCAGCCGCTTTACAATCGGCGCCTAGCCTGCCACTTCGGCGGTTATTTCCTCCCCGGCTTGATCGACAAACGCCACCCTCATGGCCTCGTCGATCCGATCGACCGTTACGAAGACCAAGGTGTTGCGCACCTCGTCCGGCAGGTCGTCCAGGTCTTTATCGTTGCGTTT
>JBAQHA010000602.1:0-3487 GCA_049288075.1 Oricola sp. | reverse complement strand
TCGCGGAAATGGCCGCCGGACGGTTCTGTATTCCGGAGGACATGCCCGCCATCGTTGAGAGCGCGGCGCGCTTTCACCTGACCTTCACCGGTCCGCCGCTCGGCATACAATAGTACGGCGCCTTCGGGCGCCCGCCTGTCACATCCCCGGGATCGCCAGCGGGTTGTCGGTCAGCGCCTGGCGGTCCGGACGGTCGGGCGCGACCTGGCCGGTGAAGGCTCCGAACAGCCCCTCGATGCGCTCGCGGCTGCCGTTCCGCGCGATCACCACCAGACGCGTTTCCGGGGTGCGCCCGTTCCACGATTCCAGCCGCACCGGCGGATGAAACACCGAGCGCACGCCGTGGATGACGAGTGGGCGGTCCGGGTTCTCGACGGTTCGCACGATCCCCTTCATGCGCAGCAATTCGCGCGGCATGGTCGAGCGCAGCAGATCGGTGAACATCTCCACGGTCGCTTCCGGGATCGGCGCGTCATGCGTCAGGGTGAAGGCCTGGACCGCCGTGTCGTGGCGATTGACGTCATGATGGTGATGATGATGGTCGTGCGTTTCTGCCGGCGCGTCGGCGGATGTCAGCGCCGCGTCGTCGAGCGCCAGCACGAAGCCCGGCGACTGCGCGTCGACGGGCGACACCAGCGGATTTTGCGCGGCAAGCGTGGCGACCAGTTCTGCGGAAGCTGGTTCGATGTCGGTCTTTGTCAGGACAATGCGGTCCGCGAGCGCGACCTGGGCGCGCGCCTCGGCGTGGCCATCGATGGCGGCAAGGCCGGTCGCGGCGCAAACCACGGCGATGACGCTCGCGACATGGAAACGATCGCGCACGCCGGACGAGGCCATCACCGCCTGCAGCACGGGCGCCGGGTCGGCGAGGCCGGTCGTCTCGATGATGACGCGGTCGAGCGACGCGCCGGCGTCGATGCGTTCGCCGATCTGCAACAGCGTATCGACGAGGTCGCTGCGCACCGTGCAGCACAGGCAGCCGTCTGACAACTCGATCATCGTATCGCCGGCCCTGGTCGTGTCGACCAGCAGATGGTCTATGCCGACATCGCCGAACTCGTTGATGACGACGGCGGTATTCGAGAACGCGCCGGAAGCGAGCAGCCGGTTCAGGAGCGTCGTCTTGCCCGCGCCTAGGAAGCCGGTGACGACATGGACGGGAATGGACATGGCGGGGCCTCCGTCAGCTTTCCGGCCGGCGGCCGGGCACGGGAGCGTCGAAACCGGGCCGCAGTCCGTATTTCTCGAGATCGCTGTCATCGTAGAGCGTCACGCGCTCCGGCTTCTGATCCGGAACGGGGATCGCGCGCACCAGGCGGCCGAGCAGCATGGTGGCCGATTTCGAGGAGCCGACCGCGCCGCCGGTGCGCACGGGAACGACCTCCGGCGCGCGCGTCAGGGCGTGGATCGACGGCGTGTCGAAGGTCATGTAGCCTTCCACTTCGCGGCCGTCCCAGCGGTTGGCGCGCGCTTCGTCGGTGCAGACGACGGACGTCATGTCGGCGACATCGGTCGTCGCTCCCTCCGGCGCGGCCATCTCCCCGAGCAGCGGGTATTCCGCCTCGCGCGGCAGGGCGGAAAAACCCTGCTCGAGCAGGACGGCGGCCTTTTCGGCGCGGGCCTGCTGGCTCTTCTCGCCGAGCACGATCGCGGCGAGCGTCGTGCTGTCGCGGGTCGCCGTGCCGGCTAGGTTGAACCCCGACGCGCAGACGAAGCCGGTCTTCATTCCGTCGGCGCCGTCGAAACGGCCGATCAGGATGTTGTAGGTCGGCGCGGTCTCCTCGCCGATGCGCACGGCCTCGGTGGAGAAATAGTGGGCGAATTGCGGGAACTCGTTGCGGATCGCCCGGACCAGGATCGCGAGATCGTGCGCGGTGGTGTACTGGCCGGCGTCGTAGAGCCCGTTCGGATTGGCGAAATGCGTGTCCGCCATGCCGAGCCGGGCGGCTTCGGCATTCATGCGGGCGACGAAATCCGCCTCTTCGCCGGAGACCGATTCGCCGACGGCGACGGCGACGTCGTTGGCCGACTTGACGATCATGATGGTGAGCGCGGCATCGAGCGTCAGGACCGTGCCGGCGGGGTAGCCGAGGCGGGCCGGCGGGTTGTTGCGGGCGTTCGAGGAGATGCGCACCGGCGACTGCAGCGTCAGATTGCCGGACGCGATCTCGCGGAAGGCGGCATAGGCCGTCATCAGCTTGGTCAGCGAGGCCGGATTCCAGCGCTTGAAGGCGTCTTCGGCATGCAGCACGCGGCCTGTGCCGATGTCGACGACGAGCGACGGCGACGCCGAAGCGACGCCCGGCAGGGCGGCGAACAACACAAGGACTGCCACGCGGAGCATGGAATTTCGAAAATCGGCAAGCATGTTTAAAGTCGGCGTCCGGACCTGCTGGGAATTGTCTATGGGATGGATGCGGGCTAGACAAGGCGGCTAGACAAGGATTGTGCCGAAGGCGTGACGGAACGGTCACGGCGCGCATTTTCCCCGGAAAATTCGCCCGCCCGTCATCGCCGCCCGAAGCGTTGCAAAGGACCCCCCATGCCGATTCTCAATCGCGCCCATGAATTGCAGCCCGAAGTCGCCGCATGGCGGCAGCATCTCCATCAGAATCCCGAACTGCTGTTCGACGTGCACAACACGGCGGCCTTCGTGGAAGAGAAACTGAAATCCTTCGGTTGCGACGAGGTGGTGACCGGGCTCGGGCGCACCGGCGTCGTCGGCCTCATCAAGGGCAATCGCGGCCCGGGCGAGACGCTGGGCTTCCGCGCCGACATGGATGCGCTGCCGATCGAGGAAATCACCGGCAAGGACTATTCTTCGACGGTAAAGGGCAAGATGCACGCCTGCGGCCATGACGGCCACACGGCGATGCTGCTCGGCGCGGCGCGCTACCTCGCCGAGACGCGCAATTTCGCCGGTTCCGTGGTCGTCATCTTTCAGCCGGCCGAAGAAGGCGGCGGCGGCGGCGACGAGATGGTCAGGGACGGGCTGATGGAGCGTTTCGGCATCGATCGCGTCTTCGGCATGCACAACATGCCGACCCTGCCGGTCGGCTCCTTCACCATCCGGCCGGGCGCGTTTTTCGCCGCGACCGACGAATTCCGCATCACGATCACCGGGCGCGGCGGCCACGCCGCGATGCCGAACATGACGATCGATCCGATCGTCATCGGCGCGCAGCTTGTCCAGGCGATGCAGACCATCGCATCGCGCAATGTCGATCCGGTGTCGGCGATCGTCGTGTCGGTGACGCAGTTCAATGCCGGGTCGGCGCACAATGTCATCCCGGAAATGGCGGTGCTCGGCGGCACGGTGCGCACGCTGTCGGCGGAAAACCGCAAGATCGGCGAGGAACGCGTCAAGGCGTTGGCCATGAATATCGCCGCGGCGCATGGCGCGACGGCCGAGGTCGAGTGGCGGCTTGGTTACCCGGTCATGGTCAACCACGAGGTCGAGACGGAAATCGCCGCGGCGAGCGCGCGC
>JBAQHA010000601.1:0-1704 GCA_049288075.1 Oricola sp. | reverse complement strand
AAACACATCCTTGGCGTCAAGGCCGAAGGGCACACTCTCTACGAACTGATCGTCTCGCTGGCGAGCCATCTTGGCGACATCAACTGGATCACCCTCGTTATTGGCGCCGCCGCCACGGCGGCATTGTTCTGGGTCCGCAGGGGGCTGAAACCGCTGCTGATCGCGAAGGGCGTCAAACCGCGCCTTGCCGATGTGGCGGCGAAATCCGGCCCGGTCGCCGTCGTCGCGGCTACCACTTTCATCACTTGGGCCTTCTCGCTGGCCGAACATGGCGTCAGGACCGTCGGCGCGGTGCCGCAGGGCCTGCCGCCCCTGACCGCGCCCTCCTTCTCGCCCGACCTCTGGACGAGCCTCGTCGGCTCCGCCGTCCTGATCTCGATCATCGGCTTCGTCGAATCCGTTTCCGTCGCCCAGACGCTCGCCGCCAAGAAACGCCAGCGCATCGATCCGGACCAGGAACTGATCGGCCTCGGCATGGCGAATATCGGCGGCGCGTTCACTGGCGGCTATCCCGTGACCGGCGGCTTCGCCCGCTCGGTCGTCAATTTCGATGCGGGCGCGGAGACGCCCGCCGCTGGCGCCTTCACCGCGATGGGCTTGCTGATGGCTTCGCTGTTCCTGACACCGCTGCTCTATTACCTTCCCCAGGCTACGCTTGCCGCGACGATCATCGTGGCCGTCCTGTCGCTGGTCGATTTCTCGATCCTGAAAAAGACCTGGGCCTATTCGCGCGCCGACTTTGCCGCCGTTTCCGTGACGATTCTGGCGACGCTGCTCCTTGGTGTCGAGATCGGCGTGACCATGGGCGTGGCCTTGTCGATCCTGATCCATCTCTACCGCTCGTCGCGACCGCACATGGCTATCGTCGGTCAGGTGCCCGGGACCGAGCACTACCGCAACGTGCGGCGCCATGACGTCATCACCGAAGAGACCATCCTGACGCTGCGCGTGGACGAGAGCCTGTATTTCGCCAATGCGCGCTATCTGGAGGACGTGCTCTACGACATCGTCGCGGCGCGACCGAAACTGAAGCACGTCATTCTGATGTGCCCCGCGGTCAACGAGATCGACATGAGCGCGCTCGAATCGCTCGAAGCGATCAACAATCGATTGAAGGAGCTTGGCGTGAAGTTCCACCTGAGCGAGATCAAGGGGCCCGTGATGGATCGCCTACGCCGCAGCGACTTCTTCAGCCATCTGAACGGCAAGGTATTCCTGAGCCAGCATCAGGCAGTGCAGACGCTGCGCGCGGAAGCACAAACCGAGTCCGCCGCCGCGCAATAGGCGCAATCAGGGATTGTTATCGGCAGTCGTCCTGCGACAATATGCATTGGACCGGTTCCGTGCATTCGGGCGCAATCCGAATTAAATACGCATCGAGGATTCACCTTATGAGGAGCTGACCTCATGCTCGATCTCTCCGCGGAGGCACTGGCGCGGCTGCAATTCGCCTTCACCGTGTCATTCCATATCGTCTTTCCCGCCTTCTCCATCGGACTGGCGAGCTATCTCACGGTGCTGAACGCGCTCTGGCTCTGGACGAGCGACCGCCGTTACCTCGAGCTTTTCGACTACTGGAAGAAGATCTTCGCCGTCGCTTTCGGCATGGGCGTCGTCTCCGGCATTGTCATGTCCTACCAGTTCGGCACCAACTGGAGCGTGTTTTCCGACAAGACAGGCCCGGTCGTCGGGCCGCTGATGGCC
>JBAQHA010000600.1:0-14132 GCA_049288075.1 Oricola sp. | reverse complement strand
ATCCGCGACGCGTTCGAGCGCCGCCAACGTGTTGCCGTCGTAATAGCCCCAGACGGTCGTGCGGGGCAGCAAACGGACATTCGGCTTGTCGCGAAGTTCGGACAGGGCCGCGTCGGCCACAATCGCGGCCTCCACGCCGGACCAGTTGGCGGAGCCGCCGAAGACAGCGTCGGTTTCGCACAGGATGACGCGCTTGCCGTCGGCGGCGGCCTTGCGCGCTGCTTCGAGCCCGGACGGGCCGGAGCCCACGACCAGCACGTCGCAGAACGCGTTCATGCGTTCGTAGCGATGCGGGTCGGCGACCGTTCCGGCGGAGCCGAGTCCCGCGGCGCGGCGGATGAATCCTTCGCAGAACATCCAGAAGCGCGTGCCCTTCAGCGGACCGAAGCGCGGACCCATGAAGGTCTTGTAGTAGAAGCCGGCGCTGAAGGCCTTTCCGGCAAAACGGTTGGCCGACATCAGGTCGAAGGCGAGCGAGGGGAAACGGTTCTGGCTCTCGACGGTCAGGCCATCGTATATCTCGATCTCGGTGGCGCGGATGTTCGGTTCGCGCGCGCCGTCGGTCGTCACGGTGACGAGGGCGTTCGGTTCCTCGTATCCGGCGGACAGGACGCCGCGCGGCCGGTGATACTTGAACGAGCGACCGAACAGGCGAACGCCGTTGGCGAGCAGCGCCGAGGCCAGCGTATCGCCGGCAAAGCCCGCATAGGCTTTGCCGTCGAAGGTGAAGCGGACGGTCCTTTCGCGGTCGATCCGGCCGCCGGCGGGAAGGCGATGCGAAGTCATGCCTTGCCCCTTCTGCGCACCGGCAGGTGGGCGAAACGGATGTCGGAAATCGCGTGCGTCAGCGTGTTCCGGGTGACCACGAGATGTTTGCGGCAGCCGCCGGAATGCTGCCAGAACTCGCGGTGGTCGCCGGCCGGGTTGTCGCGGTCGTAGACATAGGCGTTCCAGGCGGCCTGGTCGGACGAGGCGGGGTCCGGGCGTGTTCTCGTCGCGTCGCCCTGGTAGGAGAACTCGGCGAGGTCGCGCGGGCCGCAATGTGGGCAGGTGATGATCATCGGCGCGGTCTCAATGTCTCCAGGGGAACGAACCCTGGCCCTTCTCGTCGATGACGTGGCCGCGATGGAAACGGTCGAGCGAGTAGGCCGCGTTCAGTTCGTGCGGCTCGTCCTTCGCGATCGTGTGGGCAAAGCACCAGCCCGACGCCGGCGTCGCCTTGAAGCCGCCATAGCACCAGCCGCAGTTGAGATACATGCCGGGCAGGGGGCCAGTTGTGATGATCGGCGAGCCGTCCATCGACATGTCCATGATTCCGCCCCAGGAGCGCAGCAGCCGGACCTTGGCGGCGGCCGGGAACAGCGCCGCGGTCTCGGCCATGACGTCCTCGACGATCGGCAGGTTTCCGCGCTGGGCATAGGTGTTGTAGCCGTCGATGTCGCCGCCGAAGACGAGGCCGCCCTTGTCGGACTGCGAGATGTAGAGATGGCCGCCGCCGAAGGTGACGACTGTGTCGATCATCGGTTTCAGCGATTCCGAGACGAATGCCTGCAGGACGTGGCTTTCGATCGGCAGGCGGTCGATGCCGGCCATCTTCATGACGTGGCCGGTGGAACCGGCGACGCAGACCGCGACCTTCTTCGCCCTGATCTCGCCGCGCGAGGTCTTCACGCCGATCACCTGGTCACCGTCGCGCAGGAAGCCGGTGACCTCGCAGTTCTCCAGGATGTCGACGCCGCGCCGGTCGGCGCCGCGAGCGTAACCCCAGGCGACCGCGTCGTGGCGGGCGGTGCCGGCGCGCGGCTGTTCCAGCCCGCCGAGGACGGGGAAGCGCGCCGAGGACGACAGGTCGAGACCGGGCACGCGCTGTTTCAGGTCGGCTGGCGTCAGCATCCGCGCGTCGACACCCATCAGGCGCATCGAGTTGCCGCGCCGGGCCGCGTCGTCGAGCTGCGCCGGCGTGTGGCACAGGTTGATGATGCCGCGCTGGGAGAACATCACGTTGTAGTTCAACTCGTGGCTGAGGTTCTCCCACAGCTTCATCGAGTGCTCGTAGAAGGGCGTGTTGCCCTTCAGGAGATAGTTGGAGCGGACGATGGTTGTGTTGCGGCCGATATTGCCGGAGCCGAGCCAGCCCCTTTCGCAGACGGCGACATTGGCGATGCCGTGATTGGCGGCGAGGTAATAGGCCGTGGATAGCCCGTGACCGCCGCCGCCGACGATAACCACGTCGTAGACGGGCTTCGGGTCGGGCTTGCGCCACGCCGGCCGCCAGCCGGTGTTGCCGGTCATGGCGTTCTTCAGAATCTGCCAGGCAGAATATTCCGCCATCGCCCCCTCGGCCTCTTCGTTCGCGCAGACAATCTAGCCCGCGCCGCGGGCGCGCGCATTGCAAAATTTCGCCACGCATTTGCGTCCCGACGACTGAGCCATCATTGCCGGCCGCCTATTGGCCGCAGGGCAAATCCGTTCTTGCGCACAGGTGTTTTGTGTTATCAGCGCGTCGATGAGATATTTTACGAGATTCCTGGCCGGTTTTCTGCTGCTCGCGTTCGCGGGTCTCGCCACGGCGCAGGAATTGGACGCCACGTCGAAAGCCGTCGCGATATTTGGAGATGACCTGGCGGCGATCGCCGAGGCGCTCGAGCCGGCGCGGGCGGACGACAACAAGCTCGTCGAACTGAGCGCCCGCCTGCGCGCTCTTGCCCAGAGCATCGTCGACACGGGCGTCCAACTGTCGCCAAGGCTGTCGGAAATCCGGGCCCGGCTCGATCAGATCGGCCCGGCGACCGGGGACGCCGCCGAACCGGCGGCGATCCAGGAACAGCGCACCAAGCTCAACGAGGAGCGAGCGCAGGTCAACACGCTCCTCGGGCAGCTGGAGGACCTGTCGATCAACGCCAACACGCTCGCCAACGACATTTCCGATGCCCGGCGGGTGCTGTTCACCTCGACCCTGTCGCGGCGATACGACATCTCGGCGGCGTTCGGCGCGGACCTCTTCATCGACCTCAAGGACCGCTACAGCCTGCTGGCGACCAAGATTACTTCCTGGGCGCGGTTCGCATGGCGGTTCAAGTTCGGGCCGATGATGGCGGCGACGCTGCTGTCGCTGGCGACGGCGCTGTTGTTCCTCGTCTTCGCGCGCAAGAAACTCGGGCAGATGATCTGGCGCGATCCGACCGCCATCGAACCGGGCTACTTCTCGCGCCTGTCGGTCGGCTTTCTCGGCACGCTGCTGCCGTCGGCGGGGCTGCTGGTCTTCCTCGTCCTGGTCTATGCGCTCTATTCCTATTTCGGCGTGTTGCGCGGCGACATCGGCATCCTGCTGTTGACGTTCCTCTTCGGCGTCGGCGTCATCTTTCTCGTCTGGCAACTTGCCGAGGCGGTGTTCGCGCCGCGACTGCCGGCATGGCGGCTCGTCCGGGTGACGGACCACGCGGCGCTGATGCTGAAATGGCTCGTCCTGGTCATGGCCGTGACGATCGTCGCCGACGAGATGATCACCCGGATCCTGCAGATCGTCGGCAGTTCGCTGCCGATCACGGTGGCGAAGAGCCTGGTCAGCGCGACGCTGGTCGGCGTCATCCTGCTGTCGATCGCCGCGGTACGGCCGTTCCCGCCCGCGGCGGACGGCGAACGCGACCGGCCTTGGCCGGCGACGGTCCGATTCCTGCTTGTGACAACCGGGCTGGCGCTGATCCTCGCGGCGCTCGGCGGCTATATCGGTTTCGCGGAATTCGCCTCCAAGCAACTCGTCATCACGGGCGCCGTCGGTTCGACGATGTATCTCGGCTATCTCGCGGCGCATGCGATGTCGCGGGAGCGGGCGCTGGCGCATTCCCGCTACGGCAAGGCGCTGCGCGAGGCGCTCGAACTGAGCGAAACGCAGGTCGACCAGCTCGGCCTGTTCACCGGCATCCTGCTGTCGCTGGTCATCGTCGCGGTGGGCGTGCCGGTGCTCCTCCTCCTCTGGGGCTTCAAATGGGGCGATATCAGTTCCTGGCTGCTCGGCGCGGTTACGGAGTTCTCGGTCGGCTCGATCAAGATCTCGATCACGGGCATCCTTGCCGGCATACTCGTCTTCTTCGTCGGCTTCTGGCTGACCAAGCTGTTCCAGCGCTGGCTCGATGGCGACGTGCTGTCGCGCAGTCGCATGGACACCGGCGTCCGCAACTCGATCAAGACCGGCGTCGGCTATGCCGGAGTCACGATCGCGGCGTTGATCGGCATTTCGGCGGCGGGCATCAACCTGTCGCAACTGGCGCTGGTCGCGGGCGCGCTTTCACTTGGTATCGGCTTCGGCCTGCAGAACATCGTCTCGAATTTCGTCTCCGGACTGATCCTGCTGGCCGAGCGGCCGTTCAAGGTCGGCGACTGGATCGAAGCGGGCGGCATCTCCGGCACGGTGAAGAGCATCAATGTGCGCGCGACGGAGATCGAGACCTTCCAACGCAAGACGGTGATCCTGCCAAATTCGGACCTGATCAACTCCGCCGTCGGTAACTGGACTCATCGCAACACGCTCGGCCGCATCGAGATACCGGTCGGGGTCTCCTACAAGTGCGATCCCAACCTGGTTCGCGACCTGCTGCTCGAGATCGCGCACGACCATCCGCGCGTGTTGTCAAATCCGGAACCGTTCGTTGTCTTCGTGAATTTCGGCGATTCATCGCTCGATTTCGAGATCCGGGCGTTTCTGGCCGACATCAACTACAGCCTGACGGTTTCCACCGAGATCCGTTTCGCGATCTTCGAGCGGTTCAAGGCGGCGGGTATTGAAATCCCGTTCCCGCAACGCGATGTGAATCTGCGAATGGTGTCGGACGAAGACATGCCGGTCGCCGGGAAGCCCGGGGAAGCCGAATTCGGCGTCATCAAGACAAGCCGGCAGAAGCACCGGGACGACGTTTGAGGACAATTCGCCGTTCAGGTTCGGTTCAGGTGACGGTTCGTATACAGAGGTCAAGTCAGCGGGAATGCCCGCAAGGAAAATAGGGAGCGACGTCCACGAGGCGTCGTCTTAAAAGATGAACAGAGTTTCGGTTGCAGTCATCGCCATCCTGGCCGGCACCGTCGCGGCCAACAGCGCCACCTTGACCAACAAGGACGCTGACAGCCAGACGGTTGTCGTCACCGAGGGCGGCGTCAAGAACGAGCTCGCCATTGCAAGCGGCGAAACAGTCACAATCTGCAATGGCGGTTGCTTCCTGACGCTGCCGAACGGCGACCGCGCCGCGCTCGCCGGTACGGAGACTGTCGAAATCGTCAACGGACAAGCGGTCATCAAGTAACCGTCCGTTCGCGCAAACCGGATACACAACTCAACCGGCGATCGGCCTGATCGCCGGTTTTTCTTTCGCGCCCGGCACTGCCTGGCGGCTCTGGTCGCGCGGCGTTTTGGCAATGTCGCAAACAGGCTGCGCGCGCCGGCCCGCGCCGCCCTATAGTCTGCCCGTAAAAGCACTTCGGAGTGGCGGGTCATGGCAAAGTTTCCGGAAAAGGCGAAGGTCGTCATCATCGGCCTTGGCGGTATCGTGGGCGCGTCGGTCGCCCATCACCTGATCGAGCGCGGGTGGGACGACATCGTCGGCATCGACAAGTCGTCCATTCCGACCGACATCGGCTCGACCTCGCACGCCTCCGACTTCTGCTACACGACCAGCCACGATTTCCTGTCCTGCTGGACCACGCTCTATTCGATCGACTTCTTCGAAAAGCGCGGGCGCTATGCGCGGGTCGGCGGCCTCGAGGTCGCGCGCGTGGGCGATGACGGCCGCATGGACGAGATCAAACGCAAGGTCGCCTCGGCGAAAGCGTTCGGCACGCGGGCGCGGCTGATCGGTCCCGCCGAGATCAAGCAAAAGTTCCCGCTGATCGAGGAAAGCATGGTGCAGGGCGGCCTGTGGGACCCCGATGCGGGCCTCGTCGCGCCGCGCTCGCAGACGGTTGCCGGCGAACTGGTGGACGACGCCGTGGCGAGCGGCAAACTGCGGGCTTTCGCCAATACGCCCGCCCAGGATCTGATCATCGAAAACGGCCGCATCAAGGGCGTGAAAACGCATCGCGGCACGATCATGGCGGATTACGTGGTTGTCTGTGCCGGCCTCTGGGGACGGCTCATCGCCGCAATGGCGGGCGAGGACCTGCCGGTCATGCCGGTCGACCATCCCCTGACCTTCTTCGGCCCCTATACAGAATTCGAGGACACCGGCAAGGATATCGGCTGGCCGCTGCTGCGCGACCAGGGCAACTCGGCCTATATGCGCGATACCGGCGATCCGAAAACCCCGGAGGGCGGGCAGATCGAGTGGGGCTACTACGAGGAAACCAATCCGCGCCTTTGCCATCCGCGCGACATCCTCGAGAAGGAGCAGGCCCGGCTTTCGCCGTCGCAGCGCGACCTCGACATGGAACAGATCATGGAGCCGCTGGAGCGCGCCATGGAACTGACGCCGATCCTCGGCGAGTTGGGCTATAACGAGAGCCATTCCTTCAACGGGCTGTTGCAGGTGACCACCGACGGCGGGCCTTCGATGGGCGAAAGCGCGAAGGTGCGGGGGTTGTGGTACGCGGTGGCGATCTGGGTCAAGGACGGCCCCGGCATGGGCAAGCTCATCGCCGACTGGATGACCGACGGGCGAACGGCAATCGACCATCACCAGGTCGACTATGCCCGCTTCTATCCGCACCAGACGCAGGAACAGTTCATCTGGGACCGCTGCACCGAAACGGCGATGAAAATCTACAACCCGGCGGTGCATCCGCGCGAGCCTTTCTCGAAGGGGCGCAACGTGCGCCGCTCGCCGTTCTGGGAACGCGAGAAGGAACTCGGAGGCCATTTCATGGAGCTCGGCGGCTGGGAACGCGCGCATGGCTACGCCGCCAACGAGCACCTGCTGGAAAAATATCGCGATCGCGTCCCAGTCCGCGAAAACGAATGGGACAACCGCCATTTCTGGCGTGTCTCCAATGCCGAACATCTCGCCATGAGCGAGGATTGCGGCATCGTGAACCTGTCGCATTTCGCCATCTATGATGTCGAAGGCCCGGATCATGTCGAGCTGATGGAGTGGCTCTGCGCCGCGAAGATCGGCGGCGACAACATGATCGGCAAGGGCATCTACACGCATTTCCTCGACGACGAGGGCATGGTGCGCGCCGACCTCACGGTGATCCGCATGGCGGACCGCTGCCGTGTGATCGACGGCGCCGACGCCGGACCGCGTGACTTCCATTACATGCGCCGGACGGCGGAAGACAAAGGCTTCGACGCCACCGTCACAGACGTGACGGAGAAATATGTCACTATCGGCATCTGGGGGCCGAACGCGCGTGCGACATTGCAGAAGGTCGTCGAGGACCCGGCAGGGCTTTCGCCGGAAAACTTCCCTTTTGCCGCGATCAAGCCGATCCGGATCGGGAGCAAGGACGTCACCGCTTTCCGCATCTCCTATGTCGGCGAGCAGGGATGGGAACTGCACATGGCCTACGAGGACGGGCTGGCCGTCTGGGACGCGCTGCGCTCGACCGGCGTGATGGCCTTCGGCGTCGAGACCTATGCCAACTCGCGCCGCATGGAGAAGAGCCTGCGTTTGCAGAACGCGGACCTTCTGACCGAGTACAATCTCTACGAGGCCGATCTTGCTCGCCCGAAGGTCAAGGAGGCAGAATTCCGGGGCAAGGCGAAGCATTTGGAATACCGCGCCCGCGAGCACCAGCTAGCGATGCTGTGTACGCTGGTGATGACGGATAATGTCGATTCGAAGGGCGTTGCCCGTTACCCGGTTGGCGTCATGCCGGTTATGGACCCGGCGACCGGAGAGACGCTTGTCGACGAACTCGGCCGGCTGTCCTTCACGACATCGGTCGCCTACGGTCCGACGCTTGGCAAGAACATCGCGCTCGCCTACCTGCCGTGGGCCTGGTGCCAGGAGGGCCGTAAGCTCCACGTCGAATATTTCGGCGAGATCTACCCGGTGGAGGTGGCCGCCGTCGGCTACAGGCCGCTCTACGATCCGGAGAGCCTCAAGCCGAAGACCTAGAGCACCGGCAGACCAATTGTCCCGTGGCGCCTGACGGTGCGCAGGAGCGGTATGCCTGTCGCGAGGCCAATCGACGCGCCGGCAAGCACGCCACCCGCGGCCCAGAGCGCGATCCTGGCTAACCAGCCTTCGAAATCGTTTGCGATGCCGGCGAAGACATAGATCGCCGGCAATCCAAACATCCAGCCGAGCGTGTTGACGATCAGCCATTCGCGCCGTAGCGCCTTCCCGGCAAAGGCGGACGACTGAAGCCAGCCGAACAGCGCGCCGGCGACGACCCCGAAACCGCCGGCGAAGACGATCGTCGCGAGCGGCGGCGGATCGGCGTTCGCGATCACGGGATCCGGCGGCCCGAAGGGAATGAATATCGGGATGAAGGCGCCGGCGGCCCAGCCGATGACGGCGGCGAGTGCCGTGCGGCTGATCAGCGTGGCGCGGTCATGCGTGATGCCGAAGAAGCGGCGGATGCCCCGGGATTGCAGCGAAGCCAGCACAAATCCTTCCGGCAGGCCGGACGCGGCCGACAGCAGCCAGACACCGAGCTTGCCGGAAAACGTCTCCGGATCGCCGAAGGAAAGGGCGACGATCCCGAACCACAAGGCCGCCACCGCGATGCCGGCCAATTCCGCCGCCGCGCACAGCACGGTCCACCGCACCAGCGGCATGGCTGCTTCTCCTTTTCTCGTTTTCTCCTTACACAATCTGAATGCGGGCCGGCGAAATCGCGATGACCGGCGTCAAGCCAACCGGGCGGAAATGCGGTCGCGGAAATTTGTTTTGCGTGGCTAATCGGTACCCTGCCATGCCGCGTATTTTCGCGTATCATCGCACATATGGGAAAAGCCGGATGTCTCGCGCCGGCCGCCGGCGCAATGCTTCTCGCCACCGCCCTGCAGCCCGCGCAGGCGCAGGAGAGGGTCGATATCGCGCTGGTGCTTGCCGTGGACGTCTCGCGCTCGATGTCGATGGAAGAACTGCGCATCCAGCGCGAAGGCTATGCCGCGGCGATCGCGAGCCCGGAGGTGGTGCGCGCGATCCAGGAAGGCGCCTACCGGCGAATCGCGGTGACCCTGTTCGAATGGGCGGCCAACAGCCATGCGCGCGAGATCATTGGCTGGACCGTCATCGAGGACCAGGCGGACGCTGACGCGGTGGCGGCGGAAATGCTGGCGACGCGCAGTTTCGGCGAGCGCCGCACGTCGATCTCCGGCGCCATCTTCCATGCCACCGGCCTGCTCGAAACCGCTCCTTACGATGCCGACCGCCGCGTGATCGACGTTTCCGGCGACGGGCCGAACAACCAGGGCACGCCCGTCACCGAGGCGCGCGACGATGCCGTCGGCCGGGGCATCACGATCAACGGGCTGCCAATGATGACCAGCGGCGGGGGAGGCGCACAATTCAACATCGTGGACCTCGACCGCTATTACACGCAATGCGTGATCGGCGGGCCGGGCGCTTTCATGGTGCCGGTCAACGACTGGGACCAGTTCGCTGAAGCGGTGCGGCGCAAGCTGGTGCTGGAGATCGGCGACGCGGGAGACGTCCAGCCGCGCGCGATCCCGGTGCAGTTCATGCTGGAAGAGCCCTACGACTGCATGATCGGCGAAAGGATATGGCAGCAGCGCGGATGGCAATTCGACGGTCTCGACAGGTGAGACGTTCTCCCCCAGCGCTTGTCGCCCTTTTCTGCATGGCGACATGCGCCGCGGCGCAGGAACAGGTGGATGTCGAACTGGTCATCGCCGTCGATGTCTCGGATTCAATGGGCCTCACGGAGCTGCGCCAGCAGAGGGCCGGCTATGTCGCCGCGTTCCGTTCGGCGGAAGTAATCTCGGCGATCCGCGAGGGCGAACACGGCCGCGTCGCGGTGACCTATGTCGAATGGGCGCGCGCCGACCTGAAACGGGTGATCGCGCCGTGGACAATCGTCGACGGGGAGATTTCGGCGCGGGCCTTCGCGGACACGCTCGAAGCGGCGCGGATCGCCAACATGCGTCGCACCTCGATATCCGGCGCTATCCGATACGGCATGGCGGCGCTGGCCGACAACGGCATCGAGGCGGAACGGCAGGTGATCGACATATCCGGCGACGGGCCGAACAACGACGGTGACGCGGTGGAGGATGCGCGCGATGCGGCGGCGGCGAAAAACGTCACCGTCAACGGGCTGCCGCTGCTGATCCAGCCATGGTATCCGGGCATTCCGCTCGGTTTTCCCGGTCTCGATCTCTATTACAGCCAGTGCGTAATGGGCGGGCCGAACGCCTTTGTGGTGCCAGTCCGTTCCTGGGAGGAATTCCCGGCCGCGGTGCGCCACAAGCTGGTGATCGAACTGGCCGGCCGGGAGACGGAGCCGGCAAGCGTCATCCCCGCCCAGTTCCAGATCGAGCCGAGGGTCGATTGCCTGATCGGCGAGAAACTCCGGCGGATGAACGACAATTAGGGCGGGACGCCCTCAAGCCACCAGGAGTTGCTTGCGCTCGGCGCGCTCCTGCTGCGGCGACTTGGAATAGACCTCGCGGTAGCATTTGGAGAAATGCGACGCGGAGACGAAGCCGCAGGCGATCGCCACCTCGACGACCGGCATGGACGACTGGATCAGCAGGTGGCGGGCGCGATCGAGCCTGATTTCCAGATAATAGCGCGCCGGCGAGCGGCCCATCTCCTGGCGGAACAGGCGCTCGATCTGGCGGCGCGACAGGCCGACGTGATCGGCGATCTCTACCAGCGAAAGGGGTTCGGAAAGGTTGGCCTCCATCAGTTCGATGATGGTCAGCACCTTGGCGTTCTGGACGCCGAGGCGGGCGCGCAGCGGAAGGCGCTGGCGGTCGGTCGGGCTGCGTACGCGGTCGGTGAGCACCATCTCGCAGATGCGGTTGACGGTGTTGTCGTCGAAATCGTCGCCGATCAGCGACAGCATCATGTCGAGGGCCGCGGTGCCGCCGGCGCATGTGTAGACATTGCCGTCGATCTCGAACAGGTCGGAGAACACGTTGACCTGCGGAAAGGCTTCCTGGAATCCAGGCAGGTTCTCCCAGTGGATGGCGCAACGCTTGTTGTTGAGCAGGCCGGCCGCGCCGAGCGTGTGGGCGCCGGTGCAAAGCCCGCCGACCTTGACGCCGCGATTGTGCTCCTCGCGCAGCCAGGCAGAGAGCGATTTCGACTGGTAGCGTTCGACGTTCAGGCCGCCGCAAACGAAGACGATGGACGGACGATGCTGGCCGAGCATCAGCTTGCGCTCATCCTCGATGGAGGTGTCGACCTTCACCTCGACACCGTTCGACGCCTTGACCGGCTCGCCGGTCTTGCTCGCCAGGCGCCAGGCATAGGCATCGTAGCCGAGCACGCGATTGGCGCCGCGCAGGGGCTCGATGGCTGCGGTGAACGCAATCATCGTGAACTCCGGCATCAGATAGAAAACGATCGTTTTCTGAGGCGGAGATGCGTTCTTCATCGTCCTGCGGTCGCTCCCATCGCTCTTCACGTGGCCGTGGCTGTCGTTTTCACGACAGGAAACCAGCCCGCCGCTTCGCGGTCAAACGAATTCCGTTTTGCCGGGAAAACAAGGCGATACGAAACAGCCCCGGCAAATCGCGATGCCGGGGCTGTTCCAAATGCGAATTCGACGATCTTCCGGATCAACCGATGAAGAAGCCGTAGCGCGATCCGGCGCGTGCGCCGGTTTCGCCGGGCATGGTCCTTGCCAGGCGCGCACGCGCGAACATCGTCGCTTCGTTCGGCGTCACGCCGCGGTTGCGGCGGAAGAATTTGGTGATAGCGGTCATTTTTCACTCCATGCAATAGCCGGTTCACACGGAGCAGCCATTTCGCGTCTGGGCCATTCCACCAGTGTTTTGGACACACTGCGTATCGGGAACGGCCAGCTATTATCAAAGCGTATTCCGGTTGCTTGGGACCAACCGGCGTCACGCTCCCTTAATGGGCGGCTCGATGTCGCGTATATGATCTTCGCCAAGCCGTTTCGCAATGCGAAATACGAAGGGAAACCGCAAAATTGCGACATGCGACAATGTCGCATCCGGGACGGTTAAAGATCGCTGAGTTCAGCCGCGCCCGCGGCGTCCGCCTTCGCGCCTGCGGCGGCCGCTTCCGCCCTCTCCATCGGTCGCGGTCAGCACCTTCCGGGCGGGAAGAGCGACCGCCTTCGCGAGCTCGGGGAACGGGTCGATCTTGTTGGGGAGAGCCATGGCGTCGACGAACAGTTGCTGGAAATCCGGTTCGAGCGCCGTTTCGATCTTCTCGATCCGCCGCACCGTTTCCTCGATATCGCGCCGATGGCCTCTGTTGAGCAAGGCCATCAGCGCGCCGTCGCCGGCCGCGTTGCCGACCGCCTTGACGTCGGCCAGATCGCAATCGGGAATGAGGCCGAGCACCATGGCGTATTTCGGATCGATGAAGGATCCGAAGGCGCCGGCGAAGCGAATGGCGTCGACGTGGTCGATGCCCTGCTTCTGCATCAGCAGCTTGATGCCGGCATAAAGCGCAGCCTTGGCCAACTGGATGGCGCGCACATCGTTCTGCGTCACCGTGAGCTTCGGCTCTCCGTCCTTGAGGACGTAAGAGAATGTTCGCCCGCTTGCGACGATCCGCGGGCTGCGGGCGGCCAGCGATCCGTCGACGACGCCGTCTTCCGATATGATTCCGGCGAGGAACATTTCGGCGACCACTTCGATGATGGCCGAACCGCAAATGCCGGTGACGCCCGTTGTCGCCACCGCTTCCTCGAAGCCGGGTTCGTCCGACCATTGTTCGACGCCGATCACGCGGTAGCGCGGCTCGAGCGTATCCGGGTCGATGCGCACCCGTTCGATGGCGCCGGGCGCGGCGCGCTGGCCGGACGAGATTTCGGCGCCTTCGAAGGCGGGACCCGTAGGCGAGGAACAGGCCACGGTGCGCTGGCGGTTGCCGAGCACGATTTCCGCGTTGGTGCCGACATCGACCAAAAGCATCATGCGGTCCTGACGATGCGGACCTTCCGACAGCGTCGCGCCAGCGGCATCGGCGCCGACATGGCCGGCGATGCACGGCAGAATGTAGATCCGCGCGCCGGCATTGGCTTCGATATCGATTTCGGTCGCGAGGCACCGTGTCGCTCCGGACGCGGCGAGCGCGAACGGCGCGCCGCCGAGTTCGGTCGGGTCTATGCCGAGGAACAAATGGTGCATCACCGGATTGCCGACGAAGACGAGATTGAGGATATCCTCGCGCGGCACGTCAACCTCGGCGCAGACCTTTTCGATCAGGCCGTTGACGGCACCGCGCACCGCCTTCGTCATCGCCTCGCGTCCGTCCGGGTTCATCATCACATAGGACACCCGGCTCATCAGATCCTCGCCGAAGCGGATCTGGGGGTTCGATGTCCCAGAGGAGGCGAGGATACGGCCCGAGAGCAACGAGACCAGATGCATCGCGATGGTTGTCGAGCCGATGTCGCAGGCAATCCCGTAGGCCTCGTTGTGCAGGCCCGGCCACAGGGCGATGATCCGCGCGGTATCGGCGTCCTCGTCCTTGTGAACGGCGGCGGTGACCGCCCAGCGGCCCTTGCGCAGGATCGACTGCACCTGCGGCACGAGGCGGAAGTCGCATTCAAGCCGCTCGTAGCCCCAGTCGCGCGTCAACGTTTCCTTCAGCCGGTCCAGATCGCCGAGCGGCTTGTGCATGTCCGGTTCCTCGACCTCGACATAGCAGAGGCGGACGGCCGGATTGCGCTCGATGATGCGATCGGTCGCCTTCTTGCGCACGACCTGCGCGTTGACGACGGAATCCTGCGGCACGTCGATGACGAGGTCGCCCTGAATGGTCGCCGAGCAGGAGAGGCGGCGGCCTTCGGGCAGGCCGCGCACCTCGATGTAACGCAACTCCTTGGGTCCGCGTGGCGATATGTGATCCGTGGACGAGACGATCTTGTGCTTGGCGAAATTGCCTTCCTGCACCTCGATCTGGCAGCGGCCGCAGGTCGCCCGCCCGCCGCAGACGCTTTCGACATAGACGCCGAGCTGGCGAGCGGCTTCCAGAACGGTCGTGCCCTCGGGGAAGCGTCCGCGCTTCCCCGAAGGCATGAAG
>JBAQHA010000599.1:0-4262 GCA_049288075.1 Oricola sp. | reverse complement strand
GCCGGCTGCGGCCGAGGCGCGGGGATCGCCGCCGTGACGTCGAGATTGTTGCGGATGGAAGTGACCAGTTCCGCGTCCGTCAGTTCGATCCCGCGCAGGCCGACATTGTTCTTGTAGCTGTCGATGGCCGCATTGGTCTTCGGGCCGCGAAGCCCGTCGACCGTACCATCGTAATAGCCGAGCTTGATCAGCAATTCCTGGATCCCGGCGACGGATTTGTCGCCGTTCTGCGCGAGCTGAACCGGCTGCGGCGGCACGGAGTCGACGGCCACGATGGTCGGGCGCGGCGCGGGGACCGGGGCCAGTTCGGGAATCCGCGCGTGCGCCTGAGCCTGCTGGTCTTCGAGGATGAAGCGCGTGACGTTCGGCTCTTCGGCCGCCACCGTACGCGGCTGCGGCTTCACGTCGCTTTCGGGAACGAGCTTGACCAGTTCGGGCCGTGTCGCGAACAGCGCCGACGGATGCTGGTGATCCTGGAAATAGACGGCGTTCGCCGTGAAGAACGTCATGGCGACGCCGAACGCGGTCACCGCGCCGGCCGAGCCCGGATTGGCCACGATCACCTCACCCAGCCACGCGACGATACCGCGCATTGCTGTAAGAACTGTCATCTCGTCATCCCGCGAGTCGTACCGCATTTGCATTTGCCTTGCGCTTGATGCCGCGCGCTTCCGGAAGGCGCGCGGCCGTGATTTCCTCCGCTTCGGGAATGTACACCGTCATCCGGGTGCCCTTGCCCGGTTCGCTCTCGACATCGAGCGTGCCGCCATGCAGCTGCACGAGGCCCTTGACCACAGTCAGGCCAAGACCGGTGCCTTCGCAACTGCGCGTATAAGAGTTGTCGGCCTGCATGAACGGCGTCCCGATCATGGAAAGTTCCTCGGCGGTCATGCCGATTCCGGTGTCCGTGACGCGGATCAGGAAACCGCGCTCGCGGCGTTCCGTGGCGATGCGGACCGTGCCGCCGCGCTCGGTGAACTTCACCGCGTTCGACACCAGGTTGATCAGCACCTGCTTGATGGCGCGGCGGTCGCCGTCCGCTTCCGCGATTTCCGGAGCGGCCTGCAGTTCCAGCACCAGCTCCTTCGCGTCGGCCTGCGGCCGCAGCATCGAGATACATTCTTCGGCCATGCCGTTGAGGTCGAACGCCTCGCGGTGGATTCCATAGGTGCCGGCATCGATCTTCGACACGTCCAGGATCGTGTTGACGACCGACAGGAGATGAGCGCCCGAACTGTGGATCAGTTCGACATATTCGCGCTGGCGGTCGTTGGCGAGCGCGCCGAACAGGTCGCGGCGCAGAATGTCGGAGAAGCCGATGATCGAGTTGAGCGGCGTGCGCAGCTCGTGGCTGACGGTCGCCAGGAACCGGCGCTGACCGGCGTTTTCCGTCCCTTGCTCGGTTTCCTGCTGGAGAGCCAGTTCCGCCGGCTCGTCGAGCGTCAGCGCGACACCCCTCTCGGACGGCGCCAGGGAGAGGCGGACGGGGCGGAAGGCTTGCGGCATTCCCGGAGCGGCGAGGTTCACGCGAAGCGTCGCCGCGCTGGCCGGCTTGCGCTGTTTGATCACTTCGGAAAACGCGCCGAGATAAGCGATCCGGTCGGCGAGATGGACATGGTCGACGAACAGGCGGCGAGGCCGGAACACGCCCTCGCGATAACCGTCCACAGTATCGATCGCGCCGTCCGGCGTCAGTTCGAGACTGGTGAACTCGCGGGGCTCGCCTTTTTCGGCGACGGCCTCGGCGACAGCGCCTGGCGACGGCGTCAGCATTGCGCGGATGCGCGCCGAGGCCTGCGCGCCACCCGCGACCTGGAACAGCACCAGTCCGCCGGTCAACGCGAGAAGCGGAGAAACCGAGACCAGCGTCCCGGCGAGCGCGCTCCAGCCCGCGAGAGCGAAGATGCCGACGACCCACGGCGTTTGCGAAATGGCGAGCCATCCGAGCGCAAGAAAGGGAATGGCGATGAAGGTCAGCGCGATCGCTGTCGCTGCGCCATAGGTGCCGGGCAATCCGAAACCGCTGAGAAGCAGGCTGACCGGCGCGACGACAAGCACTGCACCTGCGGCAAGCGCAATCAACCGCTCGGCCAGGAATGAACTCAAGTCATCGCCCTCGCCAATGCCACCGCGGCCATGGCCGACCGAACGCCGGGCGAGATCGCAAAGCGTTTTCTGGTACTGCTCTGATATGGACCGGAGGAAGGCCAAAAGTCGCTACTCACAACACACATAATGACGGCAACCATCGCCGTCGGCCCAAAATCGCAGTTCACCTTTAATGAATGGATAAACGAGCGAGCCGTTCGGGTCCGATCGGGAGGCAAAACACGCCTTCCAGCCGCCCGGGGCGAAAGATTTTCCGGTATGGTTAACGCGCGGTTCACGATACAACAGCTTGAAACGCTGCGCCTTTTTCAGGGTCTGTAAAGATTTAGCGAAATTTGCCTAAATTCGCCCATCCGCCGCTTCCAATGCGCCAATCGGTGCCGGGTTATGCCTCGTTCCGGGACAAGTGTCCGATGACAGTGTTTGGCGGAGAACCATGCGTTTTCTCTTTAAAATATTTGCTCTGGGCTTCATCGGCTTCGCGGTCCTGCCGGCTTTCGCGCCGGAGGAATTCCGTGCGGCCTCGTCCGGAAACGTCGGCGATTCGGCGGCGCCCACCGCGCTCGAACTTGCCTCGTTCGTCGGTCAGGCGACGGCCGATGTTCGCGGCATCTGCGATCGCCAGCCGGGTGTATGCGAAACCGGGCAGGATCTGATCGCCTATACCGGCACCCGGGCGCGCGAGGGGCTGGTCATCGCCTATGCGATGTTCCGCCACGGCCATCCGTCGATGCGGAAGGATCCTGCCGAAACGGCGACGGTCGAGACAACAGTCGAATAGGCGCGGCTTGCCCGGCGGGCCGCCTCTCACTAAGTATGCCTGAAGACAAGCGCGGATTGTGCCGCGCCACCAGACTCTTCGGGCTTTCCATGACCGCACCAATCGAAACGATCATCGACGACTTCGCCTTTCTCGACGATTGGGAAGACAAATACCGCTATGTCATCGAACTCGGCCGCAGCCTGCCGGACCTGCCGGACGGCGAAAGGACCGCCGCCAACAAGGTGCATGGCTGCGTCAGCCAGGTCTGGCTGGTAACCGCGGTCGCGGACGGCGACGATCCGGTGGTCACGTTTCGCGGCGATTCCGACGCCCATATCGTGCGCGGCCTCGTGGCGATCATGATCGCCGCGCTGTCGGGCAAGAAGGCATCCGAAATCCAGTCCTTCGACGCGTCCGCCCTGCTGGATTTGCTCGGGCTCGAAGACAATCTCACGCCGCAACGATCCAACGGCCTGCGCGCCATGGTGGCGCGAATGAAGGACGATGCGCGCGCGGCCGCCGAGACCGCCTGATCGACCTTTTTCACAGCTGCGGGCGATAGCCCTCGCCGCCCCAGTGCAGAATTCTGCGCGCGCGCCGCGCTTGCGGGGACGGCGGATGATAGTGCCGGTCCAGCAGCCCCAGCGCGGTCTTCAGCATCAGCTTGGCGGAGCGGCGCGGCCATCCGCGTTCGCGCTCGACCTGTTCCAGCCCTTTCAGGAAACAGCACAGGTCGAGTAGCGCCCCGCCGAGATCCGGGCCGACCGCCTCGATGGCGCGACTGACGCGTTCGCGCGCGCCAAGCGCGCGATCGGACAGTTCGGCCACGCTGTTGCGCGCGGCCTTTCCGCCGCTCGCGACACGCGAGAAATCCCATGATGCGGTGATGCGCGGCTGCAGCATCGCTGTCTCGAAGTCGGCGCGCAGCTTTTCGCCGGCCGCGCGTTCCGCCTTGTCGATCCATGGCGATCCGTCGGCGCCGCGAAGCCGCGCGAGCATTGCGAGTGGCGATTCATCATCGTTGATCGTCACGGCCTCCGCGTCGCCATCACGGACGACCAGCCCAGGCCGCAGGTGACGGTGCTGGGCGGCGTGGCCGCCGCCGTCCCGACGGCGCAATGCCGAAAGGCCTTCCGATGTAATCAGGGTTTCGCCGGGCGGCACCGTCTCGATCCATCCTTTTCGCCGCATTTCGTTCAAGTCACTCAGTGCGCAGCGGACGGATCGTTCGCCGGTAAACTCCAGCAGAACGGTCGCCGGATCGGCTGTTTCACGCTGGATTGCCTTTTTGGCGGCGAGCAGCCGCAGGCAACGCAGCATCCGCCTTTCTCGTTTCGCCTCATCCATCGCGGCGCTCCGGCGACCGCGGAATCGAAAAGGCCACCGAGAC
>JBAQHA010000598.1:0-2534 GCA_049288075.1 Oricola sp. | reverse complement strand
GCTGGAAGGCGAGACGGGGCAGGCGACGGACTGGAAGAAGGTCGGCTCGCTGCGGCTTGCGTCGAGCGAAGCGCGCTGGAGCGAAATCCGGCGCTCGATGCAATTGGCGAAGAGCTTCGGTTTCGAGGCATACACGCTGTCGGCGGCCGAGGCGCGCGACAAATTTCCCTACATCGATCCGGATGGCGTCGTCGGCGCGGCGTTCATTCCGTCCGACGGCTACATCGATCCCTATGCGGTGACGCAGGCCTTCGCCTATGCGGCGCGGCAGAACGGGGCGAAAATCGAGGAAGGGGTGCGCGTCGAGGGGATCGCTGTCGAAAACCGCCGCGCCGTCGGCGTCGTCACGGACCACGGCACGATCGGCTGCGATGTGCTCGTCAACTGCGCGGGACTGTGGGCGAAGCGCATCGGCGAGATGGCGGGCGTCGCGCTGGCGGCGGGAGTCGTCGAGCACCAGTATTTCGTCACCGAGAAGGGGCTCGACCTGCCGGCCGACCTGACGACGTTGCGCGATCCCGACAAGAACTTCTACCTGAAGCCGGATGTCGGCGGGGCCTTCGCCATCGGCGGCTGGGAGGACGGCACGAAGGGCTGCTGGAACCAGCGCGCGCCGTTCGATTTCGGCCGCCAGTTGTTCCCCGCCAACATGGACCGGCTGGAACTGTTCGCGCTGCCGGCGGCGGAGCGGCTGCCTGTGCTCAACGAGATCGGCATCCGCACGGTGATCAACGGGCCGATCCCGGTGTCGGCGGACGGCGAGCCGATCATGGGTCTGGCGCCGGAACTCGACAATTTCTTCGTCGCCTGCGGTTTCACCGCGGGCATCGCAGCGTCCGGCGGCGCGGGCGAGGCGATGGCGAACTGGATCATGCATGGCGATCCGGGGCTCGATCTCTGGCCGTTCGACGTGCGCCGTTTCGGCGCGCCGCATTCGCAGGCGAAATACCTGCAGGAACGCGCGATCGAGGCCTATGGCGATTACTACAAGATCCACTGGCCGGGCGAGGAGTCGCATGCGGGGCGCGGGCTCCGGCTGTCGCCGCTGCACGAGACGCTAAAGGCGAACGGCGCGCAGTTCGGCTCGAAATTCGGCTGGGAGAGGCCGAACTGGTTCGCGCTCCCCGGCACGACCTCGACCGAGTCTCCGAGCTTCGAGGGCAAGCCGGGCTGGTTCGACGCGGTGGGCGCGGAAGCGAAAGCGATTCGCGAGCGCGTGGCGCTGATCGACCAGACATCGTTCTCGAAGTTCGAGATCTTCGGGCCGGGGGTGCAGGATGCGCTGAACCGGATTGCGGCCGGCGATCTTTCCGGCGAGCCGGGCCGCGCCTTCTATACGCAGCTCTGCAACGAGAAGGGCGGGGTCGAGGCCGACGTGACGCTGGTTTATGCGGCGCCGGAACGGTTCATGCTGGTTACCGGCTCGGGCTTCGGCGTGCGCGACAGCGCCTGGGTGCGCCGGCAACTGCCGGACGGCGTGACGATGCGGGAGATCACGAACAGCCTCGCTGTCCTCAACATCTGCGGGCCGAGGGCGCGCGGCGTTCTGCAGTCGGTCACCATCGACGACCTGTCGAACGATGTCTTTCCCTTCCTTGCGGCGCGCCAGATCGAGGTCGGCCTGGCGACGGCGCTTGCGGTGCGCGTCGGCTATGTCGGCGAACTCGGCTGGGAGCTCTACATCCCGCAGGAATACGCGGTTCACGTCTACGAGACCTTAAAGACCGCGGGCGCGCCGTTCGGCATCGCCGATGCCGGCTACCGGGCGATCGAGAGCTGCCGGCTGGAAAAGGGCTATCTCTACTGGTCGGCCGACGTGACGCCGGAAACGACGCCGTTCGAGGCCGGTCTCGGTTTCGCGGTGGCGCTGGACAAGGGTGACTTTACAGGACGCGAGGCGTTGCTCGCCGCCAAGGCCAAAGGGGCGGACCGCAAAATGTTGACATTGACGGTCGACGGATTCGCGCCTTTTCATGGCGGCGAAACCGTTTTGAAGGACTGCCGCGCCGTCGGTTCACTGTCGAGCGCCGGTTTTGGCCACTCGCTCGGCAAGACGATCGGCTTTGCCTACCTGCCGGCGAATATGGCCGGCGCGGACGGCATCACCATCGAGGCGTTCGGCAAGCCCTATGCGGCGTCACCGGGGCCGCGTTGCCTTCATGACGCGAAAATGGAGAGACTGAAAGCATGACGGACGGACTGGACGAGGCAAGACGGGTCATCGCAGGCATTCCGCTGCTGGCGGGTGCGGGAGAGCCGGTACGGCTCGGCGGCCTGACCAACCTCGTCTTCCGCGTCGGCGAATATTGTCTCCGGATTCCCGGCAAGGGAACGGAGGAATACATCGATCGCGCCAACGAAGCCGTCGCGGCGCGGGAAACAGCGCGCGCCGGCGTCAGCCCGCAATTGCTGCATTTCGATCCGGCGACCGGCGTGATGGCGACCCGTTTCATCGAGGGGGCGACGACAATGACGCCGGAGGGATTTCGCGACCGCGAGGGCGCGCCGGCGCGGGCTGGCGAAGTGTTCCGCGC
>JBAQHA010000597.1:0-4065 GCA_049288075.1 Oricola sp. | reverse complement strand
GGCGCATGCCCTGGGTCGGGTCGTGCTCCTCCCAGAAGGTCTTCAGCAACGCCTGCAGCGAGACCTCTGCCGGATCGAAAACGACGAGGACGACCTCGGCATGGCCGGTCAGACCGGTCGTCGTTTCCTGGTAGGTCGGGTTCGGCGTCACGCCGCCGGCATAGCCGGCCGCCGTGACGTGGACGCCCGGGGTCTTCCAGAACAGGCGCTCGGCGCCCCAGAAACAGCCCATGCCGAAATAGATCTGCTCCATGCCGTCCGGCCACGGGCCCTTGAGCGGATTGCCGTTGACGAAATGGTGCGTCGCGGTGGGCAACGGCTCGGCGCGGCCGCGCAGCGCGTGCGCGGGATCCGGCATCTTGGTCTTCTTCTCGAACATGCTGGCCAGAAACATCGTGTCTTCTCCGCTGTTGGCCGCGATCAGCGCTTCAGGCGCTGCAATCCGCGGGGCCGCGGCTGGCGCCCGATCAGGTAAAACAGGAGAGCAAGCGCGGCGAACACGGCAAATGTGGGCAGTTCCAGGACCTTTGCAAGCAGCAGATCGGTCACAAATGCGGGAGCGTTGACGTGAAGCCATTCCTGCAGACCGGCCAGAAGCTGCGGCGCGGCGAGTTCGAAGCTTTCGGCGAAGGAGGTGAGAACGACCGCCGACACGCCGATGGAACGTGTCGCGTCGACGACGACGAACATTATTGCGACGGCGAAAAAGACGAAGGAAAGGGTGAGAAAGATGAAACGGATCATGATCGAAACCGGAGCGACGGAAGCGCGAATCCCCGGCCGGGCAGTCCGCCGGAACCGGTGAATACGAAACAAGCCGGCGGATGACAATGCGCCTTTGCGCAAGGCGCGACGAATTGACGGCAAATCGCGCAAAAAAGACGCGAAATTGCAGTTGAACACCAAGGCGTTCTGACTATAGTGCCGCCACCGCGGACGGGCCCTGCCCGGCTGCGCCGGATCGATATGCATCCGGCATTTCCGCCCGGCCTCAACCGACCGGGCATCCTGGATTACGGTGAGGTGGCCGAGTGGTTGAAGGCGCACGCCTGGAACGCGTGTAGGCGGGAAACCGTCTCCAGGGTTCGAATCCCTGTCTCACCGCCACTCCCGCCCGAGATCCTATTTCGTCGGCTTGGCGAGCGAGAAACCGATGCCGCGCGCCTGTACGCCGCCGGGGCAACTTTTCGCCAGCGATCCCTGCACCGTCCCGACCGTGACGCTGTG
The DNA here is from genome assembly GCA_049288075.1 of Oricola sp. Lineage (GTDB taxonomy): Bacteria > Pseudomonadota > Alphaproteobacteria > Rhizobiales > Rhizobiaceae > Oricola. Next base: position 2,838 of record JBAQHA010000597.1, on the reverse strand, counting down.
CATGGTGAGATAGCCGTTCTGGTAGGCACGCGTCCTGAGCAACTGCATCGCCTGGTCCCGGGACGGAAGGTCAAGCGGACCGTTCTTGCAGATCGTGGCGGAGAGGTTGGAGAAGCGGCCCACATTGGCCGGCACTGTATCGACGACCCGAACGCGCGCCACCTCCCGGGGATCGGGAACATCGGGGCGGTCGCCCGATTCGGTGCTGCATCCAGCCAGTAGCAATGCCATGATCAGGTAGCTTTTCTTCATCTGTTTTCGATCCGACTTGTCGAGATGCCCCACGACAGCGCGCTCGCGAATACCCCACCGGGCGCTTCGAATCGCGCGCTTGCGCAACCTCTACAACAAAACGAATTGACCGTCTGCGGGATCGTGGATCGACAGGCGCCATGCGCATTGACGGCCGCGCGCCGGGGATGTTCTGTTTCAGTCGGATGCAGGAGCGACCATGGCAGCAAGACCGCTCAACGATATCGACCGCGCCGACGCCGAGGCGGCGGGGGCGTTCGAAACGAACGTCGCTATCGCGATGCGGCTGCGCGACTACGCCGACCTGCTCGAACAACAGGGCGAGGACGGATTCCGCCAGCGCGCCTACCGGCGGGCGGGCGAGACGCTTGAAAAGCTCGACCGGCCTGTGACGGCGATCCTCGACGAGGAAGGGCGCGAGGGGCTGATCGCGCTGCCGGGAGTCGGCAAGGCGATCGCCGGCGCGATCGTCGAAATGGTCAAGGCGGGGCGATGGTCGCAGCTCGACCGGCTGAAGGGCGAGATGACGCCGGACAGGCTGTTCCAGACATTGCCGGGTGTCGGGCCGGAACTGGCGAAACGCTTCGCCGAGGACATGGACCTGGAGACGCTGGAGGAACTGGAAACCGCGCTGCACGATCCGGATGTGAAGATCGAGGGGATCGGACCGCGCCGGCGCGCCATCCTGACGGCGCTGATCGCCGAGCGGCTCGGCCACCCGCTTCGCCGCGCGATGCGCGAGGACGCGCCGCGGCCGCCGGTCGAGTTGCTGCTGAAGGTGGACGCGCTCTATCGCGAGCGTGCCGCGAAGGGAGACCTGCGCAGAATCGCGCCGAAGCGGTTCAACCCGGCGGGCGAGGCGTGGCTGCCCATCCTCCACGTGCGCCACGACGACTGGCATTTCACCGTACTCTATTCCAACACCCAGCGCGCCCACGAACTCGGCAAGACCGGCGACTGGGTGGTGATCTACCATCACCGCGACGGCTCGGCCGAAGCACGCTCGACCGTGGTTACCGAGACCCACGGGCCCCTGACGGGAAAACGCGTCGTGCGCGGAAGGGAAACCGAATGCGCCGACGTGGCGACGTGACGCCATTCGCGGAAATGTCCGGCCGCAAAGAGCGTATCGGCCGGACGGTTTGCCTGCAGGCAGCGCCTTCTTCGCCGGGGACTAGCCGGCCGGCTTGAAGTTTGCCGCCATTTGCCCCGCCTTCTTCTGCGCGGCAGTGAATTCCGCGCTGGTATAGGCGCGGATCGTCTTGAGATTCGAAACCGTGCCCGACGCGCCGGCGACCATGAGCGCGGGCAGAATATCCGCACTTTCCGGGCCTTCGACGATCATCATGAAATCGCTGTCGCCGGTGGTCACATAATAGGCCTCAAGCTTCGCGCCGGCGGCCTCGACAAGAGGCCGGGTGGAGGCTTCGCGGTCCGACGGGCTGGCGATCATGCCCTTCATGGCGAGCGGCGTGTAGTTTCCCGTTATGATGTAGCGCGACATTTTAATCCTCCCGTATCCCCGGCGCCCAGGCGCCGGCGACATTTTGATGTTCCGCATTATTGCGCAACGCAAAATCCTAGCACGGCGTGGTGTGTTGCCCTAACGTAAGCTTCGACCTGCGGAGCCCGGCCGCTAACGGCGTTTTGATTTCGGCCCGGGCCCGGCGTGCGCCTTGATCCGCGAGGAGGAGACGCTCATGATCGATCGCAGGCCATTCGCGGCGGCGCTTGTCGCGCTTTCGGTCTAAGCGGTGTTGCCCGGACGGGCGGCGGCGGAGGTCGGCGCATCCGACAGGCGGAGCAGGGCGGCGATTCCCTGCAACGGACCGGTCTGCCAGGGTAGGGCGAAGCACCGTTTCGCCAGACCGTCGCGAACTCGGGCGACCTCGGCCGCCTCGCCGGCCATCCGCCTCAGCAAGAGCGGATCGGCGGCGCCGCTGCCGGAGAGACCGCGATTGACGATCCAGCCATAGGGTTCGATCCGGGCGCGGCGGAGGTCCTCCTGCAGTGCCGCGGCCTCCGATACAGGCGTGCGTTCCGGCAGTGTGACGAGAAGCACCTGCGTGTGATCCGGGTCCTGAAGGCGCATGAGCGGCGTCACGATGCGGCCGGCGGGATTCAGCGCCTTGAGGTCCATCGCCATCTGCCGGTGATAGGCGCCGGCGGCGTCCATCAGCAGCAGCGTGTGGCCAGTCGGTGCAGTGTCCAGCACGACGAAGGCGCCGCGCGCCTCGGACACGATGCGCGAGAACGCATGGAAGACGGCAACCTCCTCGGTGCAGGGCGATCGCAGATCCTCGCGCAACAGCGCGCGCCCAGCGTCGTCGAGATCGCGCCCGCGCGTCGCCATGATCTTTTCGACATAGCGCTCCGTTTCAGCCTTCGGATCGATCCGGTCGACCCGAAGGCCCGGCATGTCGCCATCGACGGTCATCTGCAGGTGCGCGGCGGGATCGGTCGTGCTCAGATGTACAGAATGGCCGCGCGCCACCAGTCCCACGGCTATTGCCGCCGCAATGGTGGTCTTGCCGACACCGCCCTTGCCCATGATCATGATCAGGCCTCGCCCGCGCGCCGCGAGCT
>JBAQHA010000596.1:0-4051 GCA_049288075.1 Oricola sp. | reverse complement strand
ATCGAGTTCCAGCCGCGGTCCGCGCGCCGTGTCGCGGTTGAGGAAGGTGACGTCCTCGACGGCCGGTATGTAGCTCGGGGACCGCTTGATCGCCTCGATGCGGGCCGGCGCTCCGGGATCGTCGAGTTGCGATTTCGGCTCGTGCTGCGGCAGCGCCTCGCGCCGCTGTTCGGGATGAGCCGGCGAGGGCACGCGTCCTTCCGGGCTCCTCGGAATGGCCGTTTCGTCGCTCATGATCGTCCTCGCTTCGCCGTTCGGCCGGGTCCGCCGGCCCGCGTGATGGCAATGCGCATAGCAGATCGGGACGTCCGGTAAAACGACGCGAAGGACGTCACGGAATGCGCTCCATAACCGATTGGGAGACTTTCCCGGGTTGCCGCGGGCGGACTTCCCCATGTTAGGGTGCGACCCGAAAACGCGGCCGCGCGCCGCGCCGGTAAAGGAGATCGCCCGATGACACCGCCCGACACCTCCCCCGCACGGCTCGCCCGCATCGCCGGCGCTCTCTATGCCGTCATCATAATCTTCGGGCTATGGAGCGAGGTGGCCGTGCGCTCGGCCTTGATCGTGCCGGGCGACGCCGCGGCAACGGCGGCCAATGTCGTCGCCAATGAGGGCTTGTTCCGCCTGTCCTTCGCCGCCGACACGCTCATGGCCCTGGCGGATGTCGGTCTCGCCGTGCTGCTCTTCGTCCTGCTGCGGCCCGTGAACGCCGCGCTCGCTCTGACGGCGATGGCCTTCCGGCTTGTCCAGGCGGCGATCATCGGCGCGAGCCTCATCCACCAGCAGCTGGCGATCCTTCTTGCCGCGAATGGTAACGAAACGCTTGCAATGCAATTCCTCGCCGCCCACGCGGCCGGCTATGATCTCGGCCTGGTCTTCTTCGGCATCGCCTGCCTTTTGCTCGGCTGGCTGATCGTCAGTTCGCGCTTCCTGCCCAGGGCGCTCGGCTGGCTGGTGATGGCCGCCGGCCCGGTCTATCTCGTCGGCTCTTTCCTGCGCTTCCTCGCTCCGGCCCATGTCGAGGCTTTCGCGCCCGCCTATGTAATCTGCGTCCTCGCCGAAACCGCCTTCTGCCTCTGGCTGCTTGTTCGTGGCGTCGACGGCGCGGCATGGCAGAATCGGCGCGCTATCCCTGCCGGCTGAAGACGAAGCCCGGACGCCGGCTCGCGTCGGCATCCGGGTATTCGCCTGTGGAACGCGGGTTCCATAGGCGGGGGCGGTTTTACGGCCCGTCAGGCCACGGCGCGTCCCGAGAAGATGTCCTTCTTGACGATCGCGTGGACGCCCCAGTTGCCGTCGACCACCTGGGTGATGCCGAAGTCGACGCCGATTGACATCAGCGAGATCGCCTCGTCCTCGGTCAGTCCCTTCGTCGTCATCAGGAAGTGCCGCATCTTGCGGAAGGCGTCGCGCAGCGCGAGATCCACGGAGGACTTCGAATAGATGTCGCTCTGGGCGTTCGGGCCGAGTTCCTCCAGGTAGTTGGCGAACGAGAAGCCGTGCACCAGCCAGTCGGTCTGGGTTTCCAGCATCGGATAGGTCAGTTCCTCGAGCGGCGTGCCGGCGAGGTCAGCCTTCTTGTGCACGATCAGCTGGAACGTGCCGGTCAGCGAGCATTCGATCGCCGTGCCGCAGAGTTCGCTGTCGCCCTGGCTGGCATGCGGGTCGCCGACCGACAGCAGCGCGCCGTCGACGGAGACCGGGTAATACATCGTCGCGCCTTTGCCGATGCGCCAGTTGTCGATGTTGCCGCCGGTGTAGCTCGGCGGGATCGTGTCGACATAATCGGCCTCCGCGGGCGCCAGGCCCAGCGTGCCGAAATGCGGCCGGATCGGCAGCCGCACGCCCTTGAGCGCGTCGTAGTTGCGGCTTGTCAGGCTGTGGTCCACCGGCACGCCCGGATAGTCGATCGTCGCGTGCGTCACGCCGAACGGGTCGGTTTGCGGCACCCACTTGAAGTTGTAGACCGCCTCGGCCCAGCTCTTGCCGCCGGCGACGTCGACCTCGTAGATCGTCACCACTTCGCGCTTCTCGCCGCCGATGAGGTCGTTGTAGTGGAAGCCCCAGTTCGCCGCCGCGTTCGAGCCATAGGCCTTGCCGGCGAATTTCGGGTTGGCCGAGGGCCGCGGCGTGCAGTCGAGGATGCGCACTTCCAGGATGTCGCCGGGCTCGGCGCCGCGCACATGGACAGGGCCCGTCATGATATGGACGCCCTGGCCCTCGCCGGAGCCCTTCTTGTAGACGGCGGGGTCGGTCGTGCCCGCGCCGCGGCGGTCGACGCCCTTCTTGTCCTTGGTCCACATATAGACGCTCTCGGCGCCCTCGTCGCCTTCCACCATCCGCTCCAGGTCGTCGCCCGCATGGTGCGTCAGCGTCTCGATGGTGATGATGTCGCCGGAGTCGATCTCGGCCCTCGGTTCGAGCTTCTTCGAGAAAAAGCCCCAATGCACCGTGTCCGAATTGGCGGGCAGGTAGTGATAGGCCCGTTGTGCCGGCTGCCGCGCCGCCGAGGCCTGCGCCAGCGCCGGTGTGACGAGCGAAAGGCCGCCGGACGCGCCGAGAGCGCCGAGGCCGCCGGCCGCGAAAAGGCCGCTGCGCAGGAAGCTGCGGCGCTCGGTATTCAGGTCCTCGCGGAAGCTTTTGTAGTGTTCCTCGAAATGAGGACAGTTGACGTCGTCGCCCTTGCACATGGTGTTTTTCCCTCTCGAAAACGGTGTCGGAACGCCCCGAGTATTCGGGTTCGAAACGGCGCTGGCAATCGGCCTCCGCCGCTCTGCCGGCCGGGTCCGGCGTCGAAAAATGACTGTCGGACGAACGATTTTATAAAACTGAATCAATAGTTTGTATGGATTCGCCTTGACTTCGCCCATGGCGTCCGAAGGCCATTGCTGCACCGCAATAGTCAAGAGATTGTTCGCCTGCGTGCAAACACTTTCCCTCGCGTCTCGCTATGATTGGAATGCCCGGATATGATCGTCGCGGGAGGAAGCCGTCGACGGCCATTCGCCGCGCCGAGCGGCCGGGCGACATGAGGATGCCGTGCCATGATCGACAATCCGCCCACCCTCGAGAGCTTTCCCCTGGTCAGGCGCGTGGACGCCTGGCAATCCCACCTCGCGCATTTCGGCCTGACCGCCCATATTCTCGACGGCGAGCCGTCCGACGGGCGCATCTCCTCGCGCGATTCCTCGTCGGGCGCCCGCCTTGCGCGCATTTCCGGTACCGCCCGGTCGATCATGCCGGCGCGCCGCGACGGCCGTGGCACGCCCGTTCTGTTGCTGCAGGCGCTGAAGGGCAGGGGTACGCTGCGCGCCGGCGACCGGACCATCGACTTCGCCGACGACGATCTCGCCGTCCTCGACATGGAAGCCGCCTGGCGTATTGCCTGGCGCGGCGACTTCGACGCCGTGCTGCTGCTTTTGCCGCGCGCGCCGCTGGCGAGCCGCCTCGGCCGCGCCACGATGGGACCGCCCGTCATTCTCGCGCGCACCTTCGCTGCGCTCGCCGCCCGGCCCGTCCTCCGCATGCTCGCCAATTCCGTCGACTCGCTTGAGCAGGCCGACCTTAGCGCCGGCGAACTCGCCGTCACCGAACTGGTCGCCAGCGCGCTGCTGGTCGAATCGCGCGCGCCCAATGCCGGCATGACCGAGGTGCAGGCGCTGCATTTCCGCCGGGTCGCCGCGGCCATCGACCGCAATCTTGCCGATCCCGACGTGACGCCGGCCGATATCGCCCGCCAGGAAGGCATGTCGGTGCGCTATCTCCAGCGCCTGTTCCAGCTGCGCGACGACAGTTTTTCCGGCTATCTGCGCAACCAGCGGCTCGAGCGCTGCCGCGCCGATCTGACCGATCCGAACCATGCCCGGGAGAGCATCGCCGCCATCGGCCTGCGCTGGGGCTTTCGCGACCAGGCCTGGTTCAGCCGCGCCTTTTCAGCCGCCTTCGGGGTCAGCCCCAGCGAGCTGCGCCGCTCCGTCGTCGTGCCGGAAAAGGATCACGGCCTGCGCGGCATGCCGCTGGTGCGCAACCATGCGCGCGAGGGCAGGAC
>JBAQHA010000595.1:0-1565 GCA_049288075.1 Oricola sp. | reverse complement strand
TAATAAATGCTTGCATGAACTTTAATTTTACGAACTAATTGAAAACCGTCTGCAACGATGGAGATCGCCATGAAGAAACTCCTGGCCGCTGCGGTGACGATTGCGTCGCTCGCGTTCGCTTCGCCTTCCTTCGCCCAAACACCTCCGGACGTCCTTGTCGTCGGCCAGATCGCCGAGCCGAAGTCGCTCGACCCGCATGCGGTCACGGCGGTCAACGATTTTCGCATCCTGATGAACGTGTATGACGGGCTGGTGCGCTACAAGGACGGGACGCTGGAGGTCGAGCCGGCGCTCGCCGAGAACTGGGCGATCTCCGACGACGGCACCGTCTACACCTTCAAGCTGCGCGAGGGCGTGACCTTCCATGACGGATCGCCGCTCAACGCCGAAGCGGTGAAGTTCAACTTCGATCGCATGCTCGACGAGAACCATCCCTCCCACGACACCGGGCCGTTCCCGCTCGCCTTCTTCTTCTCGTCCGTCGACACGGTGACGGCGGTCGACGATCTGACGGTCGAGTTCAAGCTGAAGGAGCCCTACGCGCCGTTCCTCTCCAACCTCGCCTACCCGACCGGGCTGATCGTCTCGCCCGATGCGGTGAAGCAGTACGGCAAGGATTTCGGCCGTCATCCGTCCGGCACCGGCGCCTACAAGTTCGAGGAATGGGAAGCGAACTCCAAGGTCGTCGTCAGCCGCAACGCGGACTACTGGGACGGCGCGCCGCCGCTCGAAGCCGTCATCTACCGGCCGATAACGGACGCCAACACCCGCATCGCCGAGATGCTCTCGGGCGGGCTCGACATCATGGTCGAGGTGCCGCCGGACAGCCTGCAGCAGTTCCGCACCGACGACCAGTTCGTCGTTCACGAGCAGGCCGGGCCGCATCTCTGGTTCCTGATCCTGAACGCCAAGGAAGGTCCCTTCGCCAAGAAGGAAATCCGCCAGGCGGCCAACTACGCGATCAATAAGACCGCACTGGTCGACAACATCCTGCAGGGCACGGCCGAAGTCGCCGCCGGGCCGACGCCGCCGGCCTTCGCATGGGCCTACGACGAGAGCCTCGAGCCCTATCCCCACGATCCGGAAAAGGCCAGGGCGCTGCTGCAGGGAGCCGGGTATGACGGAAGCGAAGTCACCTTCTACGTCACCGAGGGCGGCTCCGGCATGCTCGATCCCGTCGCCATGGGCACGGCCATCCAGGCCGATCTCGAAGCCGTCGGCATGAAGGTGAAGATCGAGACCTACGAGTGGAACACCTTCCTCGGCAAGGTCAATCCGGGACTGGAAGGAAAGGCCGACATGGCCGAGATGGCGTGGATGACCAACGATCCCGACACGCTGCCGTTCCTCGCGCTGCGCACGGAGGCGTTCCCCGACAAGGGCGGGTTCAATTCCGGCTACTATTCCAATGCGAAGGTCGACGAACTGCTGGAAGAGGCGCGCAAGGCAACGGATCAGGCCAGGCGCGCCGAACTCTACAAGGAGATGCAGGGAATCGTGCAGGAAGACGCGCCCTGGGTCTTCGTCGCCAACTGGAAGCAGAACGCGGTGACCAAGGCATCGGT